>JABDPQ010000623.1 GCA_013042695.1 Desulfobacterales bacterium
TCAGCAGGGAGGAATTCATGAACAAAAAGGAACTCATCGAAAGTATCGCAGGGGCCGCCGACATCAGTAAAGCAGCAGCAGAGAAGGCATTGAATGGAACACTTGCAGCTATTGCAGATGCGCTGAAAAAAGGTGACAAAGTTACGCTGGTCGGATTCGGAACATTTTCAGTTTCCAAGCGAGAAGCTCGCACAGGACGAAATCCACAAACTGGAAAATCGATCAAGATTCCAGCCAAAAAAGTTGCTAAGTTTAAAGCTGGCAGCAAATTGTCAGACGCTGTCAACTAAGTTCTGCAGTATGAGTTTCCTGGCAGGTTAGAAAGTTCCGTTAGGTTCTGAATTTATAAGAGCTGAAGTCGGGACGTGGCTCAGTCTGGTAGAGCACAGCGTTCGGGACGCTGGGGTCGGAGGTTCAAATCCTCTCGTCCCGACCACTAATAGCTAATCAGAAGGGATACAAGCACACGAAACTTTATTAGCATGCTGGTAATGTAAAAGCCGCTCCTTCGGGAAGCGGCTTTTTTTATTTACTGATGAAAAAATTACGCTCAGGATATACCACGGGAGCCTGCGCTGCAGCTGCAGCAAAAGCTGCAGTCCAATTACTCATTACAGGCAAGCCCAAGGAGGTTGTCGAGATACCATTTCCTGACGGACGTCGGGTTGTTTTTGTACTTGAAAGTGCAGAAACCAGCGGGATGTTTGCTGAAGTTGCTGTTAAAAAAGATGCCGGAGATGACCCAGATGTCACAAACAGGGCGCTTATAATTGCAAAAGTAAGGTTTCTTGAAAGCAAGCTGGCCGATACTCATCCTGAAATCATCATCACAGGTGGTCAGGGTGTTGGTATCGTCACCAAGCCAGGGCTTTCTGTCGCGGTCGGACGGCCTGCCATTAACCCTGTACCGCTCAAGATGATAAGAGAGGCGGTTTTGGAGGCGGTTGACGAGCAGGAAACTCGAGATATTGCTGGAGTTGAAGTTTGTATTATGGTCCCCAAGGGTGAAGAACTTGCCAGAAAGACGCTTAATAAGCGACTTGGTATCCTTGGTGGAATATCGATTCTTGGCACGACCGGCATTGTTAAGCCAGTTTCCGCCGATGCATGGACAGCAACAATTGCCTCATCAATGAGCGTAGCACATGCTTCTGGCGTTGAAGAAATTATTCTTTCCACCGGACGATCTTCTGAGCGATGTGTAGCATCATTGCTCAACCCGCCTGAGGAAGCACTTGTGATGATGGGTGATTACCTCCAATTTGCTCTGGAGGAGGCAAAAAAATGTGCCTTCAAGCACATTCATATGGCGGCAATGTGGGCCAAATTATTAAAAGGTGCGATGAGGATACCACAGACTCATGTTCGCCATGGTGTCCTGGAGATTGACCAAGCCCTTCACTTCTTTTCTCAAAATGGTGTCAAACCAGCTATAATTGAGCGGCTGCGAGGGTCTAATACTGCACGTGAGATTCTCGAAAGGCTGCTTGATATGAACAACATGAGAATTGTTGATCTCATCTGTAAGTTGGCTTGCAACTATTACCAAGAAATCGCCCAGACACCGGTCACCGTCCATTTGGTTCATGGCAGTGGCAAACACCTTTGCTCACACTCCAGCAGATGAAAGTCAGCGCCATGACGAGCATCAATATCGCTGGAATAAGTGGTTCCACTATTCCACCTGAGATCCGAGAACTTATCAGAAAAGAGCATGCTGCGATGGTATGCTCATCCGCGCTGTTTGATCTCGTAAAAGACAATGATTATTCACAAAGCAGCGGAAATTGGATTTCCATCACACCCATTGGCAGGTGCATAGATCTTATTCAGGGTGCATTGCAAAGGGGCAACGTGTTGGTACTTACCAGCGGAGATCCGTTGTTTTTTGGTTTTGGCAGAACGCTGTTACAACATTTTCCTGCCTCCCGCCTTCTTTTTTGGCCTGCTCTCTCTTCAATGCAACTCTGTTTTTCCCGCTTTGCTGTTCCCTGGGATGATTCGGTAAGTATTAGTTTACACGGAAGATCAATAGCCGAACTTGATATGAATCTGCATAAAAAAAAGCTGTTTATTTTGACAGACAAAAACAATTCTCCACAAAATATTGCCCGTCACCTGTTATCAGTCATCGGCGCGGATGAAATAAAAAACTATGTCATGCACGTTGGCGTAAGGCTTGGCATGCTGCAAGAGCGGCTGGTATCAGGGTCTGTTGAAGAAATTGCGGAGATGAGTTTTGAGCAGCCTAATTGCCTCATCGTTCATAATCCGTCGACGAAAAACCGCCCCGATGAATTTCGTTTTGGACTCAATGAGTTTCATATTCGCCACAGCCGAGGATTAATTACTAAAAATGAAGTTCGAGCTGCTGTATTGCATGGCCTCGCGTTGCCGGATCACGGTGTTTTCTGGGATATCGGTGCCGGATCCGGATCAATTGGTATCGAGGCCGCCAGAATGAACCCGGCACTCTCTGTTTATGCTATTGAAAAAGAGGACTCGGAGCTCCGCAACATCATGGACAACAGAAATACTTATCACTGCTGGAATCTTACTGTTGTTGAAGGCGAAGCACCTGAGATTCTGACAGAACTGCCCGTGCCTGATCGAATCTTTATCGGTGGTAGCTCCGGTAGACTCAGGGATATCATCCTTTATCTAGATGAGATTCTGCCGCCACAGGGATCAGTAGTATTGACCGGCGTGATAAGAAGTACCTATGAGACAGCGCCGAAATTGCTCCATGATCTTGGCTATACCGTCAATGTAAGCGTGATCACAACGACCCGTTATCGATACCCAAACACCGAAGAAAAACAATTCAACCCAATCCACATTATCAGGGCGACAAAGAACCATGCACGATAAGCTCAAAAACAACAAAAAAGGCAGTGTTTATTTTATCGGCGCTGGTCCCGGGGCACCTGACCTGGTGACCATCCGTGGGCAACGAGTTATCGAAGAGGCCGATTGCGTCATCTATGCCGGCAGCCTGGTCAATAAGGAAATATTTGCACATTGTCAGGCCCCTTTATATGATTCGAGTACACTTAACCTGGATGAAATTATAGACATTATGGTTGACGTGGCTGAGAAAGGTGGAATGGTGGCACGAGTGCACACCGGAGATCCTTCATTATATGGTGCCATAAAAGAACAGATGGCTCGTCTCGATCAGCAGGGTATCGACTATGAGGTTGTTCCCGGAGTCAGCTCGGCCTTTGGAGCGGCTGCAACACTTGGGATCGAACTCACCCTTCCTGAGGTGACGCAAAGTGTTATCATCACACGGCGCGGGGGAAGAACACCGGTGCCGGAAGAAGAACACCTGACAAAACTTGCCCGGCACGGAGCCACCATGATGATTTTTCTCTCAGTTGGCATGATTGCAGATGTTGTCAGAGAATTGCAGGCCGGCGGCTATTCTGCTGAAACTCCAGTGAACATCGTTCAGAAGGCTACCTGGCTTGATGAAAAAATTATACGTGGCACTCTTGCCGATATTGCCGGTAAAGTAGCTGAAGCAAAGATAACTAAGACCGCACTTATTTGCGTAGGCAAGGTTTTTGGTGATTCTCCGTTGACGGCGGAGTCAAAACTCTATGATAAACATTTCAGCCACGGTACTCGTTCAGCTGACAAATAATGACCCATAATAATAGGTCATGGTAGGGAGAGGAGACAATGATCACTCTTTTGGATTATGGTGCAGGAAATGTCAGAAGTGTCAGAAATGCAATAAAAAGACTGGGCTATGAGGTGACCGATGTCTCTTGCCCGAAAGATATTCTTTGTGCAGAAAAACTTATTTTTCCTGGAGTTGGCAGTTTTGGCCTGGTCATGAATCAACTTGCTCAGGATCGTTATATAGATCCACTGATACAGAGAATTCAGGAAAATAAGCCGTTTCTTGGTATCTGTGTTGCCCTTCAGGCCTTATTTGAAGGAAGTGAAGAAACACCAGGTATTGCCGGCTTGGGCATTTTGCCCGGGCAGATAAAAAGATTCAAAGGTGGGCAACTCTCAGTTCCACAAATAGGCTGGAACGGCATCACGCTACATAAACAATGTTCCCTCTTTGGCGACTATACTGGAGAGAAATTCTACTTCGTTCATTCTTACCATGCCTCGGCAGGCGGGGTGCCAGGCGACTGGCTGCTGGCGACAACTGACTACGAAGAAGAATTTATTTCTGGAGTTTGCCATGGCAATAGTGCCGCTTTTCAATTTCATCCTGAAAAAAGTGGTGCAGCAGGATTAAAAATTCTAGCCAATTTTCTCCGAAACGAGGAGATTACGTTATCAACTGCAGGTGTTTTTCCCACATCCATCAAAACCGAATTTGCCAAACGAATCATCGCCTGCCTCGATGTCAGGAGTAACGACGAGGGTGACCTCGTGGTTACCAAAGGGGACCAGTACGATGTCAGAGAAGAGGGGACCGTTCGCAATCTTGGCAAGCCGGTTGATCTTGCCGGTCGATATTATCATGAAGGAGCGGATGAAATTACCTTTCTAAACATTACCGGTTTTCGGGATTTTCCTTTATCTGATCAGCCCATGCTCGAAGTGCTGAAAAACACCTCGGAGAACGTCTTTGTGCCGCTGACAATTGGCGGTGGTATCAGGGAATTTACCGCTTCAGACGGCACCTCGTATTCAGCCCTCGATGTAGCCTCAGAATATTTTCGATCAGGAGCCGATAAAATCTCCATCGGCAGCGATGCCGTCTATACGGTAGAACAATACCTGCAGACAGGGCAAAAAACTGGAAAGAGCTCAATTGAACAGATATCTGCTGTCTATGGAGCACAGGCTGTTGTCATTTCAGTTGATCCTCGGCGTGTATATGTGAGTTCTCCTGAGGATTCAGCACACCATGTCCTTAAGACCCAAATCCCCGGACCAAACAACGAGCAATACTGCTGGTATCAATGCACTGTTAGAGGGGGCCGGGAGGGTCGTGATATTGACGTTATTCAGTTGGCCACGGTCTGTGAGAAACTTGGTGCAGGCGAAATTTTATTAAACTGTATCGATAAAGATGGCACTAATAGCGGTTTTGACATTGAATTAATTAATCATGTTAAGGATCATGTCTCCATCCCGGTTATTGCATCCAGCGGCGCGGGAAAGTCTGATCATTTCAAGGAAGTGTTCTTGAAAACCAGAGCAGAAGCTGGACTTGCAGCTGGTATTTTCCATCGACAAGAAGTTGCCATAAAAGAGGTGAAGCAGGTACTCAAGAACAACGGTATTCCTTGCAGATAAATACTCATAATTATGATACGTTAAGGTAGTGTTATCGTATCATAGGCTAAAAGGGTGACCCCTGATATGTTTTTATGTAACCAGTACACGTCTAGCTGTACCGGTGCTCTATGTAACTTGCTTAAAAACAGGTTATGAAATTCATGCCCTATGCGTAATTCCGAATTTCTTGCCATACGCTCAGTAAGCGGTTGGGCCACAACGCTGGCACTCATGGTGCTCATGCTTTTCTGGATATCAACCGTTACGTACCAGAAGGGTCTTGTCACCCTATCTGAGGAAGGTACCATCCGGCTTGAACTCTTTGTGACGTATCTCAGAGGGGTATTGACCAAGTATGAAAGTTTACCGGAATTACTGGCACGCGATAAACGTCTGGTCAATTTTCTACTTAATCCCGGCGGCAGAGATAGAATCGAAGCGCTGAACAAATATCTGCAAACAATCAATGAAATAAGCAACACGGCGGACACCTACCTGATGGACCGTGACGGGTTGACAATCGCTGCAAGCAACTGGCAGGAGGAGCTCCCGTTTGTCGGCAGAAATTTCAGTTACAGGCCATATTTTCAGCAGGCCATGAAGGGTCAGCTGGGTCGCTATTTTGCCCTCGGTACCACCTCGATTAAGCGGGGTTATTACTTCGCCTACCCGGTTCGCAGAGAGCGAGAAATTCTCGGCGCAGTGGTGATTAAAATCAATATCGATAGTGTTGAAAAGAAATGGGGATTTCATGCTGAAACATTTCTCGTAACCGATCCCGATAATGTCATCTTCATTACAACCTATCCGTTATGGCGCTTCAAAACACTTGGCGAATTGGATGCGACGGCCATTGATTTGATCAAGAAAAGCAGACGCTATCCAATCTCAGAGTTAGATGCACTGCCGATAAGTACTGTAAAGGACTATTCTTTTGGCCAGGTTATTAACATGATGGGACAGGACGGTAAGGCTCGCACTTATCTGCAGCAGTCTCAGCCAATGGAAGAGGCCGGATGGAATGTTCGTATTTTGACAGATATCAGACCGTTGAGAAGAAAAATTATTGAAGTAAACATTTTGGTTGGTACCGGGATTCTTTTTAGTTATTCACTCTTGGCTTTATGGAGACAGCGTCAGAGACGTCTTGCAGAAATGAAACGACTTGAGGATCAATCTCGAAGAGCGCTCCAGGAGCTAAATGAAAAACTCGAAATGCGCGTCAACGAACGAACCGTTGAACTGGTTGAGACAAATGAACAGCTGCTGAAAGAAATCCAGGATAGAAAGGATACAGAAGCAGTACTCAAACGAACCCGTTCAGAGCTGATTCATGCGGCTAAAATGGCCACCCTGGGACAAATGTCTGCGGGCATTAATCACGAATTAAATCAACCTCTTGCAGCAATAAGGAGCTACGCTGATAATGCCGGGCAACTACTCGGTAAAGAACGGTTTGTCGAAGCAGCCTGGAACATGGCTCAGATCGGGGAGTTAACCGACAGGATGGCACAGCTTGGGGTTCAGCTCAAGGAGTTTTCCAGAAAAAGCAGTGGTGACCTTGAAACCGTTCCACTTCATGGTGTTTTAGATGGTGCTCTTGAGATTCTTTTTCCAGCAATAAGAAAACATGATGTCACCTTGCATGTTGATTTATCACCGGAAAATATCGAGCTGCTTGCTAATCAGGTTCTTTTACAGCAGGTAATGGTCAACCTGCTGGGTAACGCTATTCATGCCATTGAAGGTCGCAACAAAAGAGATATTGACATACAGGCCTTTGAAGCCGATGAAAGGGTCGTCATTAAGGTTAAGGACTCCGGTCCCGGTATTGGTGCAGAGCATCTGGAAAGAATTTTTGATCCGTTTGTTACAACTAAGCCGTCAGGCCAGGGACTTGGTTTGGGTCTGACAATTTCTGAAAGAATTTTAAAGGAAATGGGAGGCGATATCCGGGTGGAGACCTCTCCTGAGGGAGCTATTTTTATCATTACACTACATCGAGCAACAGGCAGGAATGAAAACAAATAACCTGGTCATATTCATTGACGACGAAAAACATATCAGGCAGGCCAACACGCAGACCCTTGAACTTGCCGATATTGCAGTGAGCTGTTTTGAGTCCGCCGAAAATGCCCTGCCACAGATCGACAAAAATCTGCAGGGTATCATTGTGTGTGACATTAGGTTGCCGCTGATGGATGGCATGACCTTTTTAAATAAAGTGCAGGAAATAGATCGGGATCTGCCCGTGATTCTTATTACCGGTCATGGCGATATTTCAACAGCTGTTCAGGCGATGCGGGATGGTGCCTATGACTTTATCGAAAAACCTTACTCGGCAGAACGGCTGGTGAAGACGGTACAAAGAGCGCTTGAAAAGCGTTCTCTGACACTTGAAAACAGAAACCTTCGGCGTGAACTTGAGGCACAAAAGACCCCAGGTCCCCGAATCATTGGTAAAACTCAGCAAATGGAACAACTTCGTTCGACGATTGCACAGGTGGCCGATACCGGGGCTGATGTTTTGATCACCGGGGAAACGGGGACTGGCAAAGAACTTGTTGCCCGCTCACTGCATGAATTGAGCAGAAGAAGGACAAAAAATTTTGTTGCGGTAAATTGTGGTGCTGTTTCCGATTCATTGATAGAGAGCGAACTGTTCGGTCATGAGGCTGGTTCCTTTACCGATGCACGGGAAAAAAGAATTGGCAAATTCGAACATGCCAACGGAGGCACCCTGCTGCTCGATGAAATAGAATCGATGCCGCTGCATGTTCAGGTTCATTTATTACGGATTCTTCAAGAACGCACGGTTGAGCGAATAGGCTCTAATGAGATTATTCCGCTTGATCTTCGTGTCGTTGCCGCTGCCAAGGCGGATCTCAAGGAATTATCTCAGAATGGTTTGTTCAGGGAAGATCTCTACTATCGTCTCAATGTTGTTCGACTCAGGCTTGCTCCTTTACGTGAAAGACGTGAGGATATACCGCTTCTTTTCCACCATTTTATCCTGGTGGCCTGCCATCGCTATCAGCAGGAAGTTCCTTTACCCAAAAGGAGTCAGTTGAATGCCATAATGGCATACTCCTGGCCGGGAAATGTCAGGGAATTGAGAAATGTTGCCGAACGATATGTGCTGCTTGGTGCACAAAATGACTGGTCGATCGACCGATTATTGTCAGGATCTGCCAATGCTGTTCCGAGGAGTCTTGCCAGGCAGGTAGAGACGTTTGAAAAAAGTCTCATTGAACAAGCACTGGGGTCGTGCAATGGTTCAATAAAGGAGGCGATGGATATTCTGTCCATTCCACGAAAAACCCTATCAGATAAAATGAGGAAATACGGACTGGATAAAAGCGATTACAAATAAGAAGGCATATTGGTCATCTCGGGGCGGAATTCCCCCCTTAGTGGCCGGCAAATTGGCGGATTTCCGCCAATTTGCCGGCTATTTTTTTTCGTAATTGAGAGTCTTTTGATAAAATATCAATCATATAAGTCATTTAATTGTTGTCTGGTCTAATCCTTGCAGTTAATAAATTGTTCATGACACCTTTTCTCGTCATGAATTATACAAGCAAGGGCGTGAACTTCGCCGTATGTCCGAAGATTGGGCATTGACTAACACATTGAGGAGGAGTTGTTATGTTTCAAAAGGTATCAAAAATTCTTGCAGTAACCGCAGTATCAACCATGCTGGCAGTTGGCACAGCAGTGGCAGCACCCATCGTCATCAAGTTTTCCCATGTTGTTGCGGAAAACACGCCAAAAGGCCAGATGGCGAACAAATTCAGGGATCTTATTGCAGAGCGAATGGACGGTAAAGTCGTTGTTGAGGTATTTCCGAACTCGCAGCTCTTTGGTGACAACAAAGTACTTGAGGCGATGCTTCTTGGCGATGTGCAGATGGGAGCACCAAGTCTGTCAAAATTCGAACGTTACACAAAATCTCTACAGCTTTTTGATCTGCCGTTTCTGTTCAAAGACATGGCCGCCGTAGAGAAGTTTCAAAAGAGCGATAAAGGGATCGCACTGCTCAATTCAATGGAAAAAAAAGGTATTATCGGGCTCGGATATCTCCATAACGGTCTGAAGCAGCTTTCTGCCAGTAAACCGCTGCGGGTTCCCGCCGATGCCGACGGTCTCAAGTTCAGGATTCAAGCCTCAGATGTACTTGCGGCTCAATTTGAAGCGCTTGGTGCAGTTCCGCTGAAAAAGCCTTTCTCAGAGGTATTCACCCTTCTGCAAACCAAGGCAATAGACGGTCAGGAAAACACCTGGTCCAACATCTACTCGAAGAAATTCTTCGAAGTCCAGCCTTACATCACCGAATCAAACCACGGCGTTCTTGACTACCTGGTCGTCACCTCGACCGAGTTCTGGATGGGACTGCCGGCTGACCTCCGCGG
>JABDPQ010000628.1 GCA_013042695.1 Desulfobacterales bacterium
ACAGCAAAAACGAAGGGAAGCCCTGTCTCCAGCTGCCAGACTTCACCGAGATCAAGACAATATTGATAGGAACCATCAACTTTGAGTCTGATAGCATCATCCCCAATTGCCAGCACAGCTTCGGCTCTTTTTAATCGTGCTTCACGGACTGCACCAGTAATATAATCGGGTTTAACGTTAAAAAATGACTCCAATATAATTCTGGTCAAACATACCGATGTTTTAGACTCGGAACTGAGCAGTACCGGTAAGCCTGCTAGTTTTTCAGCCTTGATGCGTGAGAAGAGAAATACTGAGCCCACAGGACCATTGGCGCTGATAGATAAATCTGCAAGTATTCGGTAATTATCCGGGCGAATGCCATATTCATGTGAGGAGACAAATCCGAGATCAATTTCACCCCTGGCAAGCATCTGGTTCAATACTGCCGGATACTCCTCGACTAATATCCAGTTATCCCGAAGATTTCGTTCTTTCCATATTTCATGAATCGGGGCAGTATTGATATAATGCACCATGCCTATTCTGGCATCTGTGCTGTTCTGCTCACTTTTCATACCGGCACACTCAGATAACTGAGCCTTTTGCGAAATGATGATTTTCGTTCAAAATCAAGGCATGCGAAAAATTTTTACCGCAGGCATATAATCGATATTCCGAGGATAAAAATTTAACCATAACGTAGAGGTTGAACGAAAAGGGCGTTTTGCAAGTGGCTCAACTATGAGACTATTATTATAACAACACATATTAAGCCGGAGTATAGTCCATCAAGCGCTGTTTAGGGGTAAACCCGGCGTCTGCGACCAACCGGCATATCTCCTGTTCTGAGAGCCTGAAGCTCACACCTGCAGCAGCAACGACATTTTCTTCAATCATGGTGCTTCCAAAGTCATTTGCCCCAAAAAATAAAGAGATCTGGGCAATTTTGGGACCCTGCGTTACCCATGAAGCCTGGATATTATCGAAATTATCCAGGTAAATTCGAGAAAGTGCAAGCATGCGAAGATATTCAAGGCCGGAAGTTTTTTCAATTGTCCCGTACTCTGCCAGAACAGTATTGTCCGCTTGGAAGGGCCACGGGATGAACGCGGTGAATCCACCGGTTCGATTCTGCAGCTCACGCAGTCGATGCAGATGTTCAAGCCGCTCTTCCAGCGTTTCTATATGGCCGTACATCATGGTGGCAGTGGTGCGCAACCCTTGGTGATGAGCCTCTTCCATGACCCTGAGCCATTGATCTGCACTGCACTTTCTGGGTGCTGCAGCCTGTCTGACACGCTCGCTTAGAATTTCTGCACCACCGCCGGGAATGGAATCAAGTCCGGCACCAATCAGTCTGGCCAGAACTTCGTTGATGCTCAGATTTGAAACGTCGGAGAAATGCTGTATTTCAGGAGGAGAAAAACCATGAATATGGATGCCGGTTTTTTTCATAAAACGCAGCATTTCTTCATAATATTCTAGCGATAGATCAGGGTGCAGTCCTCCCTGCAGAAGAATTTGGGTGCCGCCAAGATTCTGGGTCTCGACTATTTTTTCCAGCAGCTGCTCCCTGCTTAAAAGATAGCCCCCTGGTTCATCAGGTGCTTTGAAAAAGGCGCAGAATTTACAGGCAGAAATACAAATATCTGTATAGTTGATATTGCGGTCTATGACGTAGGTGACATCGTTGTCTGGGTGTTTCCTCTTCCTGATCGTGTTGGCTAAGACACCAAGTTCATGCAGATTTGCCTCATTTGCAAGTCTAAGGAAATCTTCATTATCTATCCGAGAACCTTCTTTAAGCTTAGTGTGAACGTCTGCAGCCAAGTGAGTTGAAAACATGGACTTAGTCATGGGTGGCAATAACGTCGTACAAGGTCGATCGTTCGACAGGGATACGCCCCGCTTCTTTGATAAGCCTGATGAGCGTGGCGCTGCCAATTGCCTGATCCGTCTCTGCTCCTGCCATATGTGTGATCACTTCTTCTTTGATAGTGCCGTCCATATCATCAGCGCCAAAGGACAGGGCAATCTGAGCAAGTTTTGAACCAATCATCACCCAATAGGCTTTGATGTGAGGGAAATTATCAAGGTAAAGGCGGGCAATAGCAAGATTTTTCAAATCATCGATACCGGTAGTACCGGACAATGAATCCAACGCGGTATTCTTCGGATGAAAGGCAAGAGGAATAAACGCCAAGAAACCTCCTGTTTGGTCTTGTGCACTCCGCAATGCTTCGAGATGCTCAAGTCTCTCCTCATGGGTTTCGATATGGCCGTAGAGCATCGTCGCATTGGTATGAAAACCCTCTCGATGAGCTGTTTGAGCTATCTCAAGCCACTGATTTCCAGGCAATTTATGCTCACATGTCCGCTCCCTGATCCGAGGACTGAATACTTCTGCTCCGCCACCAGGCAGAGAACCAAGCCCGGCCTCACGCAAGACAGTGAGTGTTTGTGAGATCGAGGTTTGTTGCAAGGAAGCCAGGTGGGCAATTTCAACGCAGGTAAAGGCCTGAATATGCACATTCGGGCGCACTTCTTTAATGCCCCTGAGAACCTCGATATAATATTCAAACGGCAAGTCAGGATGAATCCCTCCGACCATGTGAATCTCTTTGATCGGCTCGTCCAGGCGATCTCGAACCTTCTGTTTGATATCGTCAACGCTCAACTCGTAGGCAAGATCGTCACCTTTCTCTCGCCCAAATGCACAGAATTTACATAAATTTGTGCAGACGTTCGAATAGTTGATATGTTGATTGTAGATAAAATATGCCTTATCGCCATTGAGACGTTCTCTAACGATATTGGCAAGATAACCAATTGCAAGAATGTCGGGACAGGAATAGAGCTTACGTCCATCATCACGTGTCAGGCGTTCGGCAGCCGTTACCTTAGCGTAAATATCGACCAATCCAGCCTGTTTGAGGTAATCTATCACAGTAAAAGAAAAAGCCGGTTTTGAATCACCGGCTTTCTGAAGGGTAGCGTCGAATGATTAATCTATAAAATATTTGAGTTTTTCTCGTCTGCTTGAGTGGCGAAGACGATTTAGCGCCTTCTTCTCTATCTGTCGGATTCTCTCTCTTGAGACACTAAAACGCTTGCCAATTTCTTCAAGCGTATACTCAGCCTTTTCTCCAATCCCGAATCGAAGCCGAATGATCTTCTCCTCTCTTTCAGAAAGTGTTGAGAGAATTTCTTTGACTCTGCCGGCAAGCTCTCGCGTTTGAACCGCTTCATACGGTGATTGAGATTCCTGATTTTCCAGGAAATCGCCCAACGTCGAGTCGTCGTCACCAACCGGGGTTTCAAGAGAGATCGGCTCTCGCGAGGCTTCAAGGATGGACAATATTTTATCCATCGGCAGGTTTGTCGAGTTTGATATCTCAAGCGGAGTCGGTTCCCGCCCCAACTCCTTGTAAAGAGCATAAAAAGCCTTGAAAAACTGACTTCTCAGCTCAAGAAAGTGGACCGGCAGCCGTATGGTTCTCGTTTTATCAAGTATGGCGCGGGTAATAGCCTGTCTAATCCACCAACTGGCATAGGTTGAGAATTTATTGCCTTTGGTATAGTCAAAACGAAAAACCGCCCGCATAAGTCCAAGGTTTCCTTCCTGAATCAAATCAGCAAGTGTCAGTCCTTGGTGCATATATCTTTTCGCAATTGAAACAACCAGCCTCAGATTGGCCCGAATCATCGTATCCTTGGCTACTTCAATGGATCTGCTGTAGGCCTCAAGCTTAGCTTGCAACTCAAAGAGCTCTCGAATTTGCGGATATCTTTTGGTAGCGCTCAGTACATTGTAGCGCATAAAGTTGAGCTGCTGCTTCTTTGGCTTAAGAGTAGGATCACGCTTTTCCCAGAGATTGACCCGTTCATTTAAGAGATCGATCTCTTGAACGCCAGAGCTATCTTCGCGTATAGCGGCTATGATTGCCTCAAATCCCTGTCTGATCGTTTTGCTGTATTTAGCTTCCTCTTCCGGCGTAAGCAGATCAAAGCGCCCCATTTCTCTGAGATAGGTGGTCGTGGTCTCCTCTGCATCGTGCTGATCTTCATCAGAAAAAGTCAGAGCAGGTTCATCTGCTGCTGCATCAGCTGAATTAGCCGATTTTTTTTCCCACAATTCTCCTGATAAGGTTCTTCGCTCGCCAGACTTTTCTTCAGTAACAATTTCGATATTGTGATCACCAAGAAAATTGAAGATTTTTTCGATATCCTGCGGATCTCTGATTTCATCCGGTAAAAGATCGTTTAAATCATCAAAACTGATACAACCTTCAGTTTTTCCGGCTTTAAGTAGGTTTTGTTTGAGTTCGGAAAACACAGGGAACCATCTCCATTGCTCAATTTGAAGGGCCTTTTTTAGCAGTAACTGAGCAATCATACATAGCTCAGTTGAAAACATATAAGGCAAAACGTGTAAGTACACTGTATAAAGAGGCTAATTAGCACAAAAAAAATGCAAACGGAAAAAGCCCCGCATGCATTTACTTAAAAGGGTCGTGAAAACTTCGCATGTTACAGTATTACCAATAAATACGCAAATGTTTTCTATAGTCATTTTTCAAGAACATCCAACTTGTTCTTCACACAAAAAACTGCCCGACCTACCTTGATCAGCCAGTCGGGCAGTCCTAATCTTATTCGATAATTATAGCATTGATTAGAACATATACAAGGATCGACATTGTTTTTTTCATTGTTATATCACTATGATTATTGATATATATCTAAGATAATTGACCTTATTAAATTCAACCAAATTATCGTAATTATGACTGCTTTTTTACATAACAATCGAGCCAGCGGTATTCTGGCACATATCACCTCGTTGCCTTCCCCTTATGGAATCGGAGATATCGGCCCCGCTTCCGTTGTATTTATGGATTACCTCGCTGATTGTGCCCAAAAATTCTGGCAGATCCTGCCAATAGGACCTACCAGCCTGATTTTCGACAGCTCCCCCTATATGAGCACTTCAGCCTTTGCCGGATCTCCTCTGTTAATCTCACCTGAACTACTCTTTGAAAAACGCTTAATCAGCAAATCAATACTCCAGACAGGAAGAGGCTTTTCACCGTATAAGGTTAATTTTGAAGCAGTCACCAGCTACAAACTAAACCTCCTCCAGCGGGCATTTAACACATTCACCTCTTACAACTCCTCCAAGGATGCTCATTATCAGACATTTTTAGAAGAGAATGAATGGCTTGAAGACTATGCCCTTTTTATGGCACTAAAAAATGCTCACGGCTCACAAGCATGGTTTGATTGGCCTCGAGAGCTTGCAACGCGAAAAAAATCTCATCTGGAAAAAGCCCGAAAAAAATTTAAAACAGAAATCGAATATTATCGTTTCGAACAATTCATTTTCCACAGTCAGTGGCGTGAGCTCAAACGCCAGGCAAAGGCACGAGACATCAAAATCTTTGGTGACATTCCAATTTATATTGGTCTTGATAGTGCCGATGTCTGGTCGCATCAGAATTTGTTTGAACTAAACCCGACCTCTTTGCGACCGCGCCGGGTCTCCGGTGTGCCTCCTGATTACTTTAGCAAAACCGGTCAAAGGTGGGGCAACCCACTTTACCGCTGGAGTTCAAGAGATACCGACATTCGCGATGGCCTCTTGGCTTGGTGGACCAAGAGACTTAAGAC
>JABDPQ010000642.1 GCA_013042695.1 Desulfobacterales bacterium
GAACCGCTGCTACCACGGCTTCTTCTGCTACCTATCGCATCTATTTCATCTATAAAAATGATGCAGGGTGCGTTTTTCTTCGCGATATTAAATAGTTCTCTTACTCTTGAGGCACCAACTCCAGCAAACATTTCCACGAAATCGGCACCACCCATTGAATAAAATGGAACAGAAGCTTCTCCAGCAATAGCTCTGGCCAATAGAGTCTTCCCTGTTCCCGGGGGACCTTGCAACAGCACACCCTTAGGGATGCGCCCGCCAAGAGAATTGTACTTTTCGTGGTTCTGTAAAAAATCCACTACCTCCATGAGTTCGGCACTGGCCTCATCGATACCGGCGACGTCCGTAAACGTTTTAGTTTCACCTGGAGCCGATTTAGCCTGAAACTGTTTTTTTTTCCAAATCGGATTCCCGCTCGACAGACGCTTCGAAAATACGAACCACAACCCGAGCATAGCCATGAACAGCATTACAATGCGTATGATCCTCTCAAACAAGGTTGCCGGTTTTTCGGCGCTGATAGTCACATCCGTTGAGAGTAACAGTGGCATGAGAGTTGAAATATCGGGGGAGAAGGTTATGAATTTTCTGTCAGAAGTGTCTTTGCCTCGAATTTCAGTTCCCAGGAAATGAACCGATGCCACTTGGCCGCTTTTGAGATCTGAGAGGAAATCGGTATAAGTCCGCTCCGGTGGTGTTGTTTCCCGAAGCCAAGCGTTGTATCCGAGAACGCCAAGAAATGTCAGAAAAATTATCAGTAACCCAGCCTGAATCTTGTTTTTCATAAGAGTTTCCTGGTGGATGACGTTTTATATTTCAAGCTGGAATGATCATCTTCGGTAGATGAAATGAGTCCCGTCATCAGGTGATCAAAGACAGAGAGACGGTCAGACCAAGATGCCGTGTTATGACGAAAACTGAATTCAGCCAGATAGGTTTGCATGTACGATATATCGATTGCCCCTCGATATAATGAGTTCAACCAGTCTTTTGTCTCCTGAATCAGGAGTTGTGTCTGTATGAGTTGTTCTCTGCTTGCTTTTTTAAGGATGTATTGTTTCCGTAGACTGCTATTTGATATCCATTCCTGATTTCTGGTTAGCAAAGTTGTATTTTTAAAAATCAGATTGTTGATGGCGACCTCAATTGCATTGGGTGAGGGGGACGCAAGCACCGAAAATCGAACTCTGCCCTGATTTGCGACGTCATGGTTAAGTTCAAGAGCGATAGCGATTTCCGGAGTAATGTGCTCAGAAAATTCTGAACCAGAAAAGGAGCCATAGTCAAAGAGAACTTTACCTCCAATGGGGCTTGATTCTGCCAAGGCAGCGCCATGTCTGATTTTCTGCAGCCATCTCCAGGCTGTCTGATAGCTGGCAAGTTTCATGTGACGCTGGACTTCTCGTGCGCTGATTCCCTTGTCTCGAAAACAGAACTGCAAGGAAATTTGAAACCACGCGACCAGATTCTTTTTAGTTCCGTGCATCAGGGTATGAGCTGTAATGGATGTCTGCTTTCGGCAGTACCGACAGACTACTGTATAAGCAGGAGCCATCTCCCTCTGCTCTGTGCCGCAGAAGGGGCATCTGAAGCCCAACGGCCAACGCTTTTTGAACAGATATGATACGCAGGCCTGTTCATTGGAAAACAATGTGTTGATTATCTGGTCTTGAGCCCCGGTCATCCTTTCCACTCGCCTGAATATGGTTTGTGCCTATCCTGTTCAGTAGCTTATATGCATATGCGATGCCAAGTCAGATTGTGGCTGAATATGCTTTGCCTTAGTGCAAAAAACAGGTTCTAGGGGGGATGGAAAGAATGCTTAACTTCGTTGGTTTATCGAGCTCTTAAGCGTAAACGTTACTTGCATAGGAAAAAGTTTGAAGTCATCAGACGCTGGTAAAGATAGTGAGTGATTACAATATGTTATTTTAATAACAAGCTTTGGTGTGCAATGGTGAGCACGAGCTTGATTGCGATCATGGTTCAAGATTAAGGAAATACAACACTATTGTAGGATGTGTAGCGGATGTGTGGCAACACTTGTGTAGGATGAGATTAGCTGGCAAAAAGATCCATATCTATATGGAGCTCACGCATTTTGCGATACAAGGTTGATCGATCAATTTTCAACATACGAGCAGCTTTGGCTTTGTTTCCGCCTGCTTTTCTTAATGCTTCCACTATCTGTTCTGTTGCTCGCTGCTTCTGCTCCGTGAGTGAAGAATGATTTGCGAGGGCACTATCTGTCCTGCTGTCTTCGATCATAAATGGTAATGGCTGAGACCTGATCTTGTGGGATTGATGCACTATCTCAGACGGCAGATTCTCTGTAAAGATTGTTGTACCTTGAGAGAGTATGCACGCTCGTTCTATGACATGCTCGAGTTCACGCACATTGCCTGGCCATTTATATTGACAGAGAAGGGCCAATGCTGGATCTGAAATACCAGTGAATTTTTTTCCCAATTTTTCGGTAAAATGATGGAGAAAATGATTGGCGAGCAGCACAATATCACCTTCACGTTCTCGCAGCAGAGGTAGGTGAATATCAATAATTCGCAGGCGGAAATAGAGATCTTCGCGAAAACTGCCTTCGGTTACTTTTTCTCTGAGTGAAACATTGGTTGCAGCAATGACCCGGACATCGACCTGAATTTCCTTGTCACTGCCAACAGGATAGAATGTTTTTTCCTGTAAAAAGCGGAGCAGCCGAAGTTGCACTGCCATTGATATATTACCAATTTCGTCGAGGAACAGGGTACCCCCTTCTGCCTGAAGAATTCTGCCACCCCTGTTTTCATCGGCTCCGGTAAAAGATCCTTTCTTGTGCCCGAACAGTTCGCTCTCAAGTAGATTTTCAGGTATTGCCGTGCAGTCAATCATGACAAGAGGCTGTTCACTCCGTTTGCTTTCCTGATGAAGGGCATGGACTGCCAGTTCCTTCCCTGTACCGCTCGCTCCAGTTATCAGCAAGGAGGTATCTACTTTGCCAATGTTCTCAATCATCATGTAGATATTCTGCATAACTGCGCTGGCGCCAATCATTTTGTGGAATTGTACTCTTCCCGGTATGTGTGGCTGCATTTTCCAGCTCATATCTCTAAACACCAGCACTGCGCCTATCGGAGTTCCCCCACCATCGTCCAGAGGGGAAATACAGATACTCAGTAATTTACAGGGTCCATCCAGGATACATTCCACCCGGTGGTCTTTCATTTCGATTCCGGTCTTCATGACCTTTGTAATGTTGTCAGTGATTTGACAGAGATCCCTATTTGGGCACATATCTCCAAGAGTGCTGCCCTCCTGGAGATCAGGATGTGTTTTTTGAAAAAAACGAGTGGCTGCCAAATTCATTTTCAGAATATTATGGTCTTTATCAACAGAAATGATACTGTCAGAGACGCTTTTGAAGATAACTTCCAGAAGGTAGCGATACCGCTCCCTGGTCTGTTCGGCTTCCTGTTTTCCCTGCTCGAGGCGATACTGAGTAATAGCCAGGCGAGCCGCTTTGAGAAGGGTTTCTTTTTCTACCGGTTTGGGAATATAATCGAAAGCTCCGAGTCGCACAGCCTCCGATGCGGTATCGACATGCGGATAACCGGTTACGATTACAACCGGGCAGGCAATCCCCAAATCTCTGACTTTTTTTAGTAAATCTATGCCGGAGTGAGAACCGAGTACAATATCGGTAACAATGAGATCAAAGATTCGGGACGATATTGCAGCAACCGCTTCCTCGAACGAACCGACAGCCAGCACTGTTTCATATCCGGCACGTTCCAGGAAAATTCGGAAAGTATTTCGCAGGCTGGTTTCATCATCAACGACCAGAATAGATTTAGATGCAGTTTCTGAGTGTGGCATATTGGTTGTTCCATCATTGAAGTTATTACTTATTTCCAAGACCTTACACGGAGTTATTCATATCCCGGAAAACGACGACGGCACCGGTCAACATTCCGCGGTCTCTGATGGGAGTGCTGGTATATTCTATCGGAAAACTCGTTTTATTTTTACACCAGAAAACATCATTTGATTTATAATGAACCTGGCCATCGCGGTAGGCCATGTAGATAGGACAGACCTCCTCGGGATGATCACTGCCGTCTGGGTGGGTGTGATGGATCAGTTTGTGATGGGATTTCCCGAGCAGTTCATCTACCTCCCAACCGAGCATTCGAGAAGCTGCCCGGTTCATAAAAGTCACATTGCCCTGGTTGTCGAGACCGAAAATGCCTTCTCCGGCAGAGTCAAGGATCAGGCTTAACTTTTTTTGCAGTTCACGAATCTCCTCCTCCGCCTGAGTTCGCTCGGCAATCTCCCTGTTTAGCGCTCCGTTTACTACCTGTAATTCATAGACCCGTTTTTCGATGGCCTCTTCAAATTGGGTCTGAATTGTGTCAATGGTGGTGTTTTTGACGCTGATGTCTTCTGTCAAGCTGTCAAAGGTTTCTTCAATTTGTCGAAACAAACGCTGCACTGTCAGCCATACCACGGCAAGCAATAGAGCTATCAGTATACAGAGAATAACAAGTTTGCTTTTCTCTGTATATCTGTCCAGGCTTTGCAGCAGGGTTACCAGGCCGGTGAATATCATAAATGCAATGGCTATGAGAGAGCCGGTCATGAGCTGTTTATTCTTCATGTTTTTGATCATGGTTTTACCGGTAGTTCAATTGTAAATCGAGTCCATTCACCTAATTTACTTTGCACGCTCAAATTTCCTCCATGGTCTCTTACCAATCCATGACTAATGCTTAATCCAAGCCCGGTTCCTTCCCCTTTTGGTTTTGTGGAGAAGAACGGATCGAATATCTTTTCCAAGATCTCAGCTGCGATCCCTATGCCGTGGTCTGTAAACGTCAGCCTGATAGAGGGTGTCTTATTTTGATTAAGAAAAATTCCGAGAATGTGCAACTGTTTATCAGCAAATGGCTGTGGATATCGTTTATTCAGGGCATATCGGGCGTTACTGATCAGGTTTAGAAAAACTTGTTGCAATTGTTGTTCGTTGCACATGAGGGGTGGCAATGAATCTTCAATATTGACTGAGCAGATAATACCATCTTTTTCAAGGAGGTGGGCAACAAGCTGCAGGCTCTTTGAAACAATTTTTTTGATGCATGACGGCACAAAGACTTCTTCCCTGCGGCGAGCAAAATCGAGTAGATTCGAAACTATGCTGGCGATTCGTTTACCTTCACTGATTATGTTTTGCAGGTTATGTTGAGATTCCGGGTCGTCTGGTTCATCGAGGATAATCTGGGCATAATTAATAATGCCGTTTATAGGGTTGTTGATTTCATGGGCAACTCCGGACGCCAACTCTCCAATCGCTGCCAACTGCGCCGCCCTCAGAGTTTCTGCTCTGCTGACTTCCTCTTCGGTGAGGTTGCGAGCAATCAATAGTGTTGCATTAGTTTTACCGTCTGACTCCAGTAGAGGACTGATCGTTAGCATGTATTTACCATGCAAGCCATGCAACTCGGCCTCCAAAATGCGTGTTTTCTGGGAACCGATGAATGGCTCCAGAGGGCATTGGCTATTGTTGCCATGACCATGGTGGAGAATGTCACAAACATTCTTACCTATTACTTCGTGCCGGCTTTTTTTTGCATTGGTACAGGTTGCGGGATTGGCATCAATAATTGTATTATCATCGGATACAAGCATCACTGGATCCTGGATTGCGATGAATATTTTTTCCCACTGAGCTGTCAGTTTATGGATTTGATGACCTGCTGCTAGGTTATCCGTTTCATCGATTCCAAGCATAACAAGGCCAACTGTACTTTTTTCTATGTCATGTCGAATAGATCCATGCCACATTATGTGTCGTTCTATGCCATCTTTGGCGAGCAACGATGCCTTAAAATTGATATCAGCCTGGGTGCTTTTGAGCATTTGGGTAAAATTTTGTTGAAATTTTTTGCGGTTATGTGGATTAATCAGGACATCAACCCAGTACTTTCCAAGAACATCCTGTTTCTTATACCCCGTTAGTTCTTCAGCTCTTTTGTTAAAAGATACAATCATGCCACACGGGCTGATAGATATCATGAGTGCCTGGATAGTATCGACTATCTCTTCATTGAAATCTCGTTCGACTTTCAACTTCAGTGCTGTTTCATGGGAAAATAATGCCAGGGCAATATCGTCAATTACATGTGCAACAAATTCTTTTTCCAGTTGAGGGAAGCTGATTTCTTTACCACAGTGCATGGTTAAGAACCCATAGAGACGATACTCATACCTTACCGGCCAGACCACACAATGACGGTCTGCAGTCTCGACCTGGTCGAATGTTTCGGCGTCGAGATATAAATGAAGTGGTTCGATAAAAGACTCAAGGTTGCTGTCAAATCGTTTGCTAATAATGCGTGCAAGATAAAAATGTGCAGAAGAGTTCTCGAAGGTAGCTGGTGGAGATGCTGCCAGAAGAATAGGAACCTTCTGTTCCCTTTCAAATCCTCCAGCCCACACGGAAGTGCAGTCAAAAGCCGCCTTTAGAATGTCGCAGCAATACTGAAAAATAAACGATTGGTTTTGATCCTCGAGATCATTGAGACTATGCTCTCTGATCGCTGTCAGCAGTCTGTTGCGATATCGAAAGAGCATGAGTGTCTCTGTATCTCTATCCGACAATTTTCCTGCCATATACTTTCTCCCTGATGTTGTTTTAAATACTTTTTTCTAGAGGATACCACTAATTATTATCGTTTTGTCCTTTCAAAATCCATCTTGTTCAAAAGAGTTGAGGATCAACAATTACAACGTATGTATGATTCCTGTGGATTTGTATACAGGCATAGTACGATCTGAACGTTGTTTAACTATGATAAAGTAAAACGTCTAGAGGAGGTGATATGCTACAGGCTATTGTCTGGATGTTTTAAGTTCGGAGGAGACCTGAAACCATCGTCGAAATAGAAAATCTGCTATTTTTCCAATGTTTTGCGTAGCTGGCTAATCACATATTCATTTAACGCTCCATAGAGGACAATAATTGCCAGTATGGAGCAGTGCATTGCAGATTGACCCGGAAGCAAATATACAGTATGTAAAGGCGCACATAGGTGCTAGCGTCCCCGGCTGAAGATGGTTACATAAGGGGTTGTGGCAGAATTGAAGGGGACAGCGGGATGCTGCCTTCTGAAGATTATTAGTTATTACGGCCGACAGAAGGATATACTCGATAATGAAGGCTTTGCAGGTATATTGACCATAAGCTCATGAAAGTCTGGAGGCGGCGACCAGATTCGAACTGGTGAATAATGGTTTTGCAGACCACTGCCTTAGCCACTTGGCTACGCCGCCGAATACCAATGAACAGACCGTTCTATATACCATAGTTGGGACATATGACAAGAGGAAATCTGTGCCATGGAACCAAGCCTAGAGAAACTGGTTCAAAAAAATAAACCGTTGTTGACAGAGCTGGAACAAGTAATCGGTTATCGATTTACCGATCTGCGCCTACTGCAAAGATCGCTGATTCACTCCTCTTTTGCGTTTGAGCAGACAGAGGTTGGTAAAGATAATGAAGTATTTGAATTTATTGGGGATGCAGTACTTGACCTGGTAATCGGTCACCTGCTGGTTACTCGATACCCCACCATGCGTGAAGGTGAGTTAACTCGGATTAGAGCATCGCTTGTGAACGAGCATCATTTAGCGGCGATGGCACGATCCATGGAGCTTGGTCGCTTTCTTTGTCTTGGCAAGGGTGAAAATGCCTCAAACGGCAGACAAAAATCATCTATCCTCTCCTGCGCTTTTGAGGCTCTCGTGGGCGCTGTTTTTGAGGATAGTGAATATACAACAGCTGCCGAGTTTGTTCATCGTCTGTTTTCGGCTGAAATTGAACAAAAAAAAGAGGAGCTGCTTTTAGGCGATGCCAAAAGCAGGCTCCAGGAAGAACTGCAGGATACATTTAACGAAGCTCCTACCTACCGCCTTGATAAAGAAGAAGGACCTTCTCATTGCAAACAATTTACCGTCTCAGTTTTATTTCGCGATAAGGTCCTGGGAACAGGTTTAGCCGGTTCGAAAAAGGAGGCAGAACAACGAGCTGCAGCTTCTGCGCTTGATGCAAGCGGTGTGAACGATACTAACGCATAACTATGGCATTGATTATTCCTTTTTTCATCCAGCATCGGGGTTGTGCCCATCGCTGTATATTTTGCAATCAATGGGCGGCCACAGGTGCGTCCGAAGCATCAGGGGAAAATATAGAGGATGAGCTTCATCAGACGATAAAGCTCTGGCTTGCGCGAAGCAGGGCGCAGACAAAAACGCAAGTCGCCTTTTATGGCGGCTCGTTTACCTGTCTTGAAGAAGCAACTCAGCAGCGTTTATTAGGAATTGTTGGTCCATATTTAAAAGATGGCGTGATTACTTCCATCCGGCTATCGACGAGGCCTGACTGCTTGAGTCAGAATATCTGTTCATTTCTGAGAGATTATGGGGTAGAGACCGTTGAGCTAGGAGTGCAGTCACTGGATGACCGGGTTCTTCAAAGATCTTTACGCGGTCATACTTCGGATCACTGCCGCAAGGCGGCGGCTCTGCTTGCTAAAAACGGTTTTGAGTTGGGTATCCAGAT
>JABDPQ010000646.1 GCA_013042695.1 Desulfobacterales bacterium
ATCTGCTGGCAGATGTTTCAGACCCGCTGCGCTCGTTCAGCGGTATCGTCGCCAGACACCTTGGCCAGGATGTCGACACATCCCAGCTTTGGAACGCTATGGGCTATACCACTGGAAACGGACGCGACATGACATCAGTCATGCACCGTATGACCGGACCGCCAATCCATGAGCAGACACTGGGCTCTGCCGATGTCATGCTGCTTCGGCTTCTGCATGGCGACGAATCCATGGGTGGAACAAAGCAGCCCTATGACCCACGCATCCACTTCGTACTGATCCGCAGCGCCTATCTGGACGCCAATCCGGGTAACGAACCACTGCGCAAGTGGCTTGATGACGCCTTGGCAACATTCGATGAGATCTATAGCGGCAAACGCCCCGGCTTTATCGACGGATATGAGGCCCTGAAAGCGGCCATCACCCCCTGGGGCAATTGATCTCAAAATGGCACGATTTCTGCGGTCTGTCGGCTGGGGTATCCTTGTTTCTTTTTGGATGGCAAGATCATCCACCATCAACCCGTTGTCATCTTAGTTCTTTAAGTGGGCACGAAGCAAAGTAATTTTCAAGAGAATCAATGCGGAATTCAGGATTGTTGCACGTTCTCAGTCTGAAAAGAATCCAATGGCAACTTTGGCAGTTCTTAATGTTCACCAATTTGAGAGACATCTAGAACTATTTAAAATCATATTTATTGGATTTGATAACACTAGGCTCGATTGGTGATCCAGGTAATTTCAATGATCATGCCGTCTTTGAGGGCTATATATTGAATTTTGTTACCCTTGTTCGGGCCAGCATCAACTGTGATCTGAGAGCCGACTTTAGTGCAGCCGAATTTGAGCGCTTCATCGGTGGCAATTTCGATGTCCGCGACATTAATTGATATATGCCAATGACCAACATCAACGCAGCGCGGCTTGTAGGTTTGACGGTCATCGGGACCGTTGTACTGCAGCAGCTCGATTGAATGTCCGCCACCCTTGACATAGGCGATTTCAACATTGCACCCTTTGACGCCCGTGACTTTCTCCTGGTTCGCCAAACCGCGTGGTGCTCGTTCACCGATCAGTTCATAACCGAGAACCTCGGTGAAAAATTTAACAGAATAGTCCAAGTCCTGGACGGTGACGCCGGTATGATTGGTCTCTAATACTTTAACCACTGCCATATTTTTCTCCTTTTCGTCAACGGTGCCGAGCTTGTTACCGTTACATTTTGGATTTTCTGAATAATATTGAAATTATCCATCATAGTAACGTGCAATATTGACCCCGCCCCGGTTTATTTATTCTTTAGCCAATACACGAGCGGCTCGAGCCATTCCTTGTGGGGCTGATATATAAGACCGTGTCCCAAATCAAGATCAAGGACGAGATGCTCAAATTGACCCAACCCTTCTGATCGTTGGAAGTATGGGAGAGGATTGATTGACAGCTTGTCGGATCGATCGTGGATCGACAGAACATTGCCATATAACTTTAATTCCTCATCCTGGAGATATTTCTCGAAGAGACCTGACAGAAAAGCGTATTTAATCTCTTTTTCCTTTAACCAGTAAGAAACATAAGCACAAATAAGCCCCCCTTTGGAGGCACCGACTATTGAGATGTTTTCCGGCGGAACCTTATCTGCCAGAAGCTGTTTAACCTGGGAGGCAACCTTCTCGGCATAAGGCTTAACCCGAGTCCCTTTTTCCCGTGCCTCAGAAATGACGATAAAGCCTTCCTGGGCGAGTTTGTTAAGCATGAGTTCATATTCGTAGTATCCGTGCTCCTCACTCTTAGGACGGAGTCCCGCTTCTTCAACGATCAGGCCATGAAGATAAAAGAGATACTGTTTTGAGCTGTCAGGATTACTCGGAACATTTTGGTGGATAGTAATGTTTATATTTGGCATCTGCTGCTCCTGTTTGAAAAGTTTTTTTTCTCCAGGCAGTGAGCTGGAATATGACTTTTTTGCCACTGAATTCAGGAATGGTAGTATCGAGCCGCTCCCAATAGTTTGAGATGGCACCATGCATGTGGAGTCAGAATAACATGATTTTCCACCCGATGGATAGATGATATTCTTCTCACCACGATTTCACTACGTACTGGCTGCAGCCAACTTTGTCATATATAGTGGTAATGAATCAGATATGATGTAACAATAATCCCCCGGAAATATTTTTTTATAGTATTCCAATTGCAGTAAACTACTGTTTCATCAATATGTCAGAGGTAAACATAAAGAGGGCAACCTCCTTTTAAAGAGAAAAAACAACAATGTCAAAAACTCGAAAAAAGGCTATCGAAGGGCTGCAAAGCGGTGACTCGTTTACGGTTACACGTACATTGACAGAGCAGGATATGAAACGATTCGCCGACATTTCAAAAGACTACAATCCTATTCATTTTGATGACCGATTTGCTGAAGTGAAAAATTTAAATGGCCGCATCTGTCATGGTCTCCTGGTTGCCAGTTTATTGACCGAAATAGGAGGCCAACTAGGCTGGCTTGCCTCAGCAATGAGCTTTCAGTTCAAAAAACCTGTCTATTTGGGTGATACCATTACCTGTCATTTCAAGATTACTAAAATCGATGAACAAGAACGCGGTGAAGCTGAAGCAGTGTTTATCAATCAGGAGCAGACAACGGTTCTGCAGGCCGTCATAAGCGGCATTTTACCAGGCAGCGAAGAAAAGAGAGTTATGGAGCAGATGGTATCAGAAGGAGATCCGACTAACAAACTATCTCATCAAATATAATTGACTGGCAATCTTTTCAATACATGAAAACAGGACAACAGGCTGATATGTAAAACCCCCGAATGTAATTTGAATGAGCAAAACCAGCTGAAAGAGCGCTGACATCGGCTACATAGATACTTAGCCAAAACCAGCCCATTGATGTGACCTTAACGTAACAAAACAACCTCTTCTGCTCCCGGTCCTTGAATACCGCGCCGCAAAAGCAGTGTGCCGTCGAGCAGATAAAGATTGGTTAACGCCTGTCGATAATTGACGATGGCCTCAACTTCATTAATGCGACTCTCAAGCAGGTCTCGCTGAACGCGGGCTACATCAAGTGCCGTCGTGGTGCCAACCTGAAAACGAACTGTTTCAGCGCGAGCCACCTCTTCCTGTAACGTACGGCGGGAAGCGCTGGCAACTATTTGCTGCAGACTGCGTTCCACCTCCAGCAATCCATTTCGCACATCGAGGGATATAAGTTGTTTGAGGTTTTCGATGCTTTGCAAAGACTGCTGATAGCTGGCTCGTGCCCGGCGGTCAAGTGCCATGGCAGCCCGGTTGTCTTTCGGGAATTCAAAATCCAGCCCTGCTGTAAAATCATACCCAGGACCACTTAAATCGTTGAAACTATTTCCGAAACTTTGAGAATATCCGGTCTTGCCAATGTTTATAAAAAGGTCCAGACGCGGCAGAAGGCCATTAGCGGTTTGTACCGTTTCCAATTCACCGCGCCGGGCCTGCAGGCGAGCTTCATTCAAATCCGGGCGCAGCTTGATGGCTAGCGCCTCGTGCTCAAAGACGCTTCCCAAAATCACTTCCGGTATGACCGTATCTTCGCTGAGGGTAATCTGCCTGTCCCATCCTTCTGCAGATGGCGGATTTAAAAGCCGCAACAAATTGAGTCGCGCTCTTTCACGCGCGCTGCGCGCATCGATTAACTGCTGCTCACGCAGTGCCAGCTCAGCATCAGCGACACTCTCTTCGGTTTCTGCAATTTGTCCAACTTGAATACGGGCCCGTATATTATTAAGCTGACGCTGGGCTAGCTCAAAAGATTCTTGGAATATCTCCACCTGCCGCACTGCCAGTGCATAGTCCCAGTAGGCATCCTCTACCGCCGCCACAAGCCCCTCAGTAAACCCCCGTAGATCATATGAAGAGGCCAACGCTGCTGTTTGTGCCCGACGTATACCGACGAGATTAACCCCAACACCTGCATTGCGCAGTAATGCCTGGGTGAGATTCAGCCCTGCACGCGATTCATCTGAACGTTCTGAGGCATCATCGCTACGGCTTGATAGGGTGAGATCTAAAGATACATCGGTTCCGGTTTGAAACCGCTTAGCAACACCAGCGCGAATAAGGCTCCGGCTACCGTCAATTGAGAAAAACCGAGCGGCTATGTTATCTAAAGAACGGTCACGGAAACTCTCGACTGAACCCTGTGCGGAAAATACTGGATCGAAAACAGCTATTTCTGTCTCGACAAAGGTACCGGCAATCACCGGGTTAAACTTTTCTACAAGCAACGACCGATTACGCCTCAGCGCTGAAAGGACAGCTTGTTCCAGACTTAAATCCTGAATCCCCTCAGGCAGAAAAGACGATACTGCTCTTTCTCCCTTTATTTTGTAGGAGTACTCCGTCAAATCGATTTCCTGGGGAATTGGGGAAAAACCATCTTCTGAGCCGAGTGTAGGCGTTTCTGTCATTGCCGGCGGCTTCGCCAGATCGACAGGCCTGGTATCAATCTGATCCAAGGATGTGCTCAGGCAGCCGCCCGAAGCAAATGCAGTGATCATGCACAAGATAAAAGCCAGATGCGTTTTCATGTCGAATGCCCAACGTAATTGGAGTCGCGCAGACGTTCTGCACGCCTGTTAAACAAGACATACAACACTGGAATAAAGACAAGGGTAATCAGGGTGGCACTTAAGAGACCGCCCAACACAGTTCGTGCCAGCGGAGCTTGTATTTCGCTGCCTTCACCAATTCCGAGCGCCAGAGGCAACAGAGATAAAACAGTGGTCAATGAGGTCATCAATACAGGGCGCAATCGATCTTTACCTGCCGTTTGCAATGCGGTAAGCAGAGCTAGCCCCTGATTGCGAAAAAGATAATTGGCACGATCCACTATCAAGATGGCGTTATTGACCACAATACCAACGAGAATGATACAGCCGATAAAGCTCTGCACATTGAAAGTGGTACCGGTAAATAATAATATTAAAACAACGCCAATGAGGGGCAGCGGCACGGAAAACATGACAATGATAGGTGAAAGCAGAGACTCGTAAAGGGAAGCAAGCACCATATAGACAAGGACAGTAGCCAAAATAATACCAATGAGCATTTCCCTGAAAGATTTTGCCTGTTCTTCTATATCGCCGGAAAGAAGAATTTCATAGCCACGAGGACGTGGAATATTCATAATTTTGGCTTGAACATCGGCGGCAACCTCTCCAAGAGGGCGGTCAGTAACATTGGCGCGGACCGCAACCATACGCTGTTGATTCCTACGCTCAATCTCCACAGGTCCTATACTGGGACGGGGTGTCATGAGATTACGAAGAGAAACCGCTTCTCCGGCTTTATTGGTTATTGTATTGGCGAGCAGTTCCTCGACACTCAACAACTCAGCATCCTTTAACTTCACGATGATATCGATCTCTTCACCACTACCATCCCGGAATTGTCCAGCATTGGTTCCCGACAGAGCCGTCTCCAATGTCCGGGCAATTTGTGCCACGCTCAACCCAAGATCTGCCGCTCGATCGCGATCAATTTCTAATAATTTCTGCGGCACCCCTTCTCTTCGACCGCGCCGGGTATCTGTGACACCGGATACATCTTTAATCTGCTCTTCCACCGATTTTGCCAGCATGTCAAGTATTTCCAGATCGTAACCGTGAATTTCGATTTCCAGGTTATCTTCACCTCCACCGAGTAAACGCGAGAGAAGAAACAATCCCTGCCCGGCGCGAACACGAACTTCGGCACCGGGAATATTGCCAATCTTTTTCCTCAAGTCTGAAGCGACCATAGCACTTGAGCGCTCGCGCTCTAAAACAGGAGGTAGTGAAATACGAATCCTCCCGCTTGCAGAATTACCGCGCCCGCCTGATGTACCCATATCTACTACAGAAGCCTGCATTTCCGGAACTGACTCCTTGACAATTCTCTCTACCTGCATCACCGTCTCGTCCAAAAGCTCAAGACGTGTGCCGCCAGCCATAACGAGACCTACTCGTACTTCACCTTCGTCGGATGCGGGCATAAACTCTGTACCTATCTTGGGTATCGCAGCCAGGGTTAATCCGAGCATAGCCAAAACGATGATAACGCTCGTGTAAGGGTTTTGCAGCCCTGCATGCAGAATTTTTGCGTACCCTTCATAGAGTTTTTCATGCGCTCCAGTGAAGCTGGCAGTTACATGCTTCATCAAGCCGCCAACCATTCTTTCTTTGCGAATAGCCAGGAAAAGGCGGGTTAACATCGGCACCAGAGTCAAAGCCACAAACAAGGAGCACATCAAGGAGAAGGCGACGACATAGACGAGCTGCCTGAAGAGAAGCCCAGAGATTTCCTGGGCAAAAAGCATGGGAACAAAAATCACCAGCGTCGTACAGGTACTGGCCACGATAGCTCCCGTCACTTCCCTGGACCCATTGACCGCCGCATCCCGCGGACTTTCATTGTAGCTCTGATATCGCCGCAGGATATTTTCCAAGACCACAATTGAATTATCGATCATCATTCCCAAGCCCAGTGCCAGACCTCCCAGCGTCATGAGGTTGAGGGTCAGATTGCCAAAATACATCATCGCAAATGTGCTGATAACGGCAACCGGAATAGCAGTTATAACAACCAGAGTAGCACGCAAGTTAAGCAGAAATGCCAGCAAGACCGAGGTGGCGAGAAGGCCTCCGAACATCATAGTTCTTCCGACATTAGCCAGTGAGCGCTCAATATATTCCGATGTATCGATTATGGGGACCAATTGGATCTGAGGAAAATCGCTGTTGATCTGTGCAATAACCTCTTTTGCCTTCCGAGCAACCTCCACTGTATTGGTACCGGATTGTTTACGCACCGCCAGGCGCACGCCAGGTTTGCCGTTAATACGGACAATACGGGTAATTTCTGAATGCGTATCGTTTATTGAGGCCACTTGCTTCAGATAGATGGGTACGCCGCTGCGTCGGTCGACGACAAGATCCTGCAACTGTTCGATACTCGTCAACTCACCCGGGGTTCGCAATCGCATTTTAGTATTGCCAGCTTCGAGAGTACCGGCGGGCAAACTGATATTGGCATCTCGTATGGCAGCACGCACTGCATCAAGAGAAAGCTGTAAAGCACGTAAACGATCAGGATCAATTAAAATCTGAATTTCACGTTCCTGCCCTCCCCACACATCAAGCGAGGCAACCCCAGACACCTGCTCTATTCGATAGCTGACCTGGTCGTCCAGCAGGCGGCGCAGCTCAATAGGGTCAAGATCAGAAGCCGCACCATAAATAAGAATCGGAGCGCTGTTAGGGTCAAATTTGCGAATTTGAGGCCTATCGGCTTCTTCCGGCAAATTATTAATCACCCGATCCAGTCGGTCACGGACATCGTTAGACGCAGCATCCAGATTGGTACCCCAGGTGAATGCCACACGAACTCTACTATTGCCTTCGGTAGATTCAGAGGTCACTTCTTCAATCCCCTGGATAACTGAAATAGATCCTTCGATTACCTCGGTCACAAGATTTTCAACTTCCTCAGGTGCGGCATTGCCATAGGAGGTATTAATGCTGATAACCGGATAGGTTATTTCAGGCAGTAGATCAATGGGCAAGCGAGTTAAGGAGACAACACCGATAAGAATAATGATCAGTGTCACCATAATGGTGAAGACCGGCCGAGAGGTTGTAAAGGCGCTAACATTCATTTCGTGTTATCCCCATCACTGCACTTTTTGAGGCAGCTCTTCTCTTCCTTCCGATGGGGAAACTCGCACTCCGTCGCTGAGCAGATGATGGCCAAGCGTAACTACTTGCTGCCCCTCCTCCAATCCAGAAACTTGCAACCACCCTTCATCCTCGATGCCGGTTTCAGCTTCCACAAAACGTGCCTTACCATCATCCACAATGAATGCACCATATTTTCCAATCCTTTGAATAATTGCAGTAGATGGTGCGGCCAATGTTTGTTCAGCACGGCCAAGCTCTATATGCACACGCGCAAACATACCGCCTTTTAAAACACTATCTGGATTGGGAACGGCAATTTCCACCCGTGCCTGCCTGCTCGTCTCGTCGAAAACGGGCGCCATGCGCACGACAGTTCCAGGAAATGTTTCACCAGCGATAAAGTCGACACTGATATTAGCCGTCTGTCCAATTTTCAAAAAGGCGTAGTCTCGCTCTGCAACATTAATGACGGCAATAAGCACAGACAAATCAACCAGGGTGACAACAGGCGCATTTGCAGCAATAGTATCACCCTCATCCACATACTGCCTGGCGACATAGCGGCAACCATTGCCATGATCGGTTTGCCAGTCTGCTTTTAATGTTGTGTAGGAAAACCTTACTTCAGCTGTACGCAGAGCGGCTTGGCGCTGTTTAATCTGAGCCTGCGCTAAATTAACCCCAGCCTGCTGCGTCAGTCTCTCGGTTTCCGCGGCTTCAAGCTCAGCGACGGCCGAAACTTTTTGCTCCCTGAGCTTGAG
>JABDPQ010000647.1 GCA_013042695.1 Desulfobacterales bacterium
GAACTGTCTGGTAATCACGTATTTTCCAATCATAGAAGCCGCAACCGGAAGCCACTCCGAGATTGCCACCATTAACTTTGTCTTCAAGAAAGCGGGCCGGAGAGGTTTCATTACAGAGGGCCTCGCACATATATTTCTGGATGGCAAAAACGGTATCAAGACCTGCGACATCTTGATGTTCCAAGGCACCGTATACCGGAAAACGCCTGCCGAAACCGTTTTTAATGGCAGTGTCCACATCTTCTACCGAGGCGATGCCTTCCTGAACCATCCAGATTGCCTCGCGCAGCAAGGCGTGAAACAGGCGATTGCCAAGCTGACCGGGGGTATCCTTAAGTACCACCACTGGACTCTTCTTTGCTTTTTTCAAGATGCTCGCAAGCGTGTTCAGCGTCTGCTGAGACGTTTCTGTACCCTTGACAATCTCTACCAGCGGCATCAGGTGAGGAGGATTCCAAAAATGAGTTACGGCAAAACGGTCTTTATGATTAAGCAAACCTGCAAGCTCGGTTGCCGGCAGTCCCGAGGTGTTTGAGGTCAAAATGGTCTCGGGACGGCAGGTGTTCTCAACGTGGGCAAAAAGTTTCTGCTTCATCTCCAAATTCTCAGAGATGGATTCAATTACCAAATCTGCTGAACCAACAGCTGGTTCTAATTGAGTAGTTCCAGAAATTTTCGTGCGGATATCGGCGGCTTCATCAGCTGAAATACAATCAGCTGCTGCCAGGATATCCACGGCTGCATGGAAGGCTTGAACTCCTCGCTCAACACTTTTTAAAGATCGGGCGTAAATAGATACATTGCAGCCCGCCGAGGCTAGAGTATAGCCAATTCCCGGCCCCATCTGGCCACTTCCTATAACCACTGCCTGTTTAATCTGGTGTCGATCCGTCATGGTAAGACTCCTTTAGCTGGCTTGAATGGCTGTACGTTCAGCCTATTGGGTTTTGCAGGTTAAGATAGCAATTATTGAGTGAAACCGACAGGTCTTAAGAAAGTTTGTCTTATCCATTGCTTCTGGAGTTGTTAATTAGGGCCGATTAAATTACTTTGTTGTAAAGTCCAAACTGTTATAACAATGCTGTTTTCCCTCACCAATGGATGAGTTTTACATTTTGCTATCTAACAAAAGATGATCTTTTACATTTCTGCAATCGCTCATAACATTTTTAGATGAGCCTTTTGCAAAATGATAATTTTCGTTCAAATTCAAACCATGCGAAAAATTTTTACCACAGGCATATAATTGATATTCATAGGATAAAAATTTAAACATAACGCAGAGGTTGAACGAAAAGGGCGTTTTGCAAGTGGCTCAGATAACATAGAAAACCCAAACAAGGAGATGAAAATGACATATTCGCCTGCAGAAAATCGATATGACACCATGGTCTACAATCGATGCGGTAAAAGTGGTCTGCTCTTACCCGCCATATCCCTTGGGCTGTGGTACAACTTTGGTGGAAAAGATGCACTGGAGCACTGCAGGGCCATCCTTCAGAGCTCTTTTGACCTGGGTATTACCCATTTTGACTTGGCCAACAACTACGGTCCGCCACCGGGTTCTGCGGAAGAAACATTCAGGCAGATTTTTAAAAAGGACTTTACTTTGCATCGTGATGAATTGATTATCTCCAGCAAGGCAGGATACCCAATGTGGTCAGGACCTTACGGGAATTGGGGGTCACGTAAGTCGTTGGTGGCAAGCTGTGACCAAAGCCTCAAGCGAACCGGTCTTGACTATTTTGATATCTTTTACAGCCATCGTCCAGACCCTGAAACTGCCATCGAAGAGACCATGTCTGCCCTCGATTATATCGTTCGAAGCGGCCGGGCACTCTATGCAGGTATTTCCACGTACTCCCCTGAACAGACGCGTGAAGCGTCCAGGATATTAAACAATTTGGGCACGCCGTGTTTGATCCATCAACCGCGCTACAATATGTTTGACCGCTGGATTGAGGATGGTTTGCTCGCAGTTTTGCGTGAGGAGGGTATTGGTTGTATTTGTTTTTCAGCTCTTGATCAGGGAATCTTGACTGATAAATATATTGACTCCATTCCCGATGGGTCGCGCGCCGACAAACTCAACAATAAGTTGGCCTGGGGCGGCAAAGTTACCGAAGAGAACATTGCAAAAGTGAAAATACTGAACCAAATTGCAAAAAAACGTGATCAATCGTTAGCCCAGATGGCGATTGCCTGGGTTCTGCGTCATCCGGAGATGACGACTGCTCTGATTGGCGCCAGTAAGGTCAGCCAGGTGGAGGATAGCGTAGGAGCTTTGAAAAACCTCGATTTCAGCGTCAAGGAGTTGCAGGAGATAGAGGAAGTGCTCGCAGGGTGAAAGATTGCCGTCGTTTCTACTCAAAGCCCTGCACCACAGCAAGTGTTAATAAGATACCGTACTCATGGTAAAGAAAAACTTACATGGCACGCTTTCTGTATTTTTACAATTTTGTGACTGGTCTTAGTGGTTCATATGTGTCAAGTTGCAAATAATCACGAGCCTGGGCAGGTATATGTGTCATTAAATTATTGTACAGCACATGGTCTTCTGTAATATCTGCAATCGTTGGGGTGCCCATCAATCGCATCACCATGGTTAATTCCTCTTTGAAAAGAGAGCACATTCTTTCAACTCCAGCCTGGCCGTATGCTGCAAGGCTATAGAGAACCGGGCGCCCAATTCCGACAGCGGCTGCACCAAGGGCCAAGGCTTTAAAAATGTCACTTGCACGTCGAATACCACCATCCACATACACCTCAAAACGCGACCGCCAGTTCGAGCCATTTTTATTAAGCGCATCTATCGCTTCTGGCAATATTTCAATTCCAGACCGAGCAGTATCTAATTGCCGGCCTCCATGATTTGATAGAACAACGCCGGCACATCCCATTTCGTATGCCATGACAGTATCTCGTCCACACCCAACACCTTTCAAGATGATAGGCAATTTTGTGATGCTTTTAAGCCAGGTGATATCGTCCCAGCATAAGCTTGGGTCAATAAATTCACTGATAGCCCTGGCAACGCCCTCACTCCGGTTGACGTCATCATCTTTTTGAACAGCGGCGTTTTTTGTAAATTTATTTCGCATATCTTTTTGACGACGCCCCAATTGTGGTGCGTCAACCGTGACAAATAAAGCTTTGACACCGCCGGCCTCTAGACGCTGGACATATGCTTTTGTACGTTCTCTTTGCGCATTTACATACAATTGAGCAAACTGCACTTGATCTGGTTGGCGTACTTCCAGCATTTCGTCCAAGGTGTAAGAGGATAACGTGGGCAGCATATAGATAACACCGGTCTTGGCTGCTGCCCGTGAAATAGCTAATTCACCTTCTTCATCAGCCAACTTGCCGAGTGCTGTTGCACTGAAATAAAGTGGTAGAGATGATTTTACACCGAGTATGGACGTTGTCATATCAATGTCTTTTACATTGACCAGGAT
>JABDPQ010000650.1 GCA_013042695.1 Desulfobacterales bacterium
TTCTGCCATGATCAAACAAGCAAATGCACTGCTAAAAGGTGAAACTGACACACTAGGGTTCGATGAGAGTTCTCCGCGTGATTCCCTGGTGGGGAGGCTGAGCCATATACTTGTGGATGAGTATCAAGATATCGATGATGAACAATACGAGCTTGTATCTCTTCTGGCAGGGAGAACCTTGCAGGAAAATGGCGATCAGAAGTTATCTATTCTAGCAGTGGGTGATGATGATCAGAATATTTATCAATTTAGAGGCGCACATGTCGGGTTCATCAAAAGATTTCGTGAAGACTACGATGCAACGATTCATCACTTGGTTGAAAACTATCGTTCTACGGCAAATATAATTGCTGCTTCGAACCAATTGATAGCGGTCAATGTCGACAGGATGAAAGTTGGTCATGCCATTAAAATAAACAGTGCCCGAACCAACCTGCCTGAGGGTGGAAACTGGCAGCTCGGTGACCCCATAGGGAAAGGTAAGGTACAACTGCTGGGGACAAAAGACCTCGCTGCTCAAGCACAGGCGGTTCTAGATGAAATGAATCGCATCAGGGGTATCAGTGATCAATTCATCTATGCAAATACAGCTGTTCTTGCCCGCGAGTGGCAAGAACTTGACATGATTAGGGTGCTTTTCGAAAAACAGGATATTCCTGTAAACTTGAACTGGGGCAAAGGCGCATTTCCTAGTTTTACAAAAATCAGAGAGTACGCCATAATTCTAGAAGCCTTAAAGAACGATCGGAGCACTCAAAAATCAGCCAGTTCGCTATTGTCCTTTCTGCCCGAAAATGCCGATGATGACAATCTGTGGCAGGTTCACTTGCGAGGTCTTATTATCGATTGGTTGGAGGAAACAGATGATCGTTTACAGCCTGTTTCTCAAATTGAGGAATATTTATATGAGGCCTTGTCAGACCAACACCGATCCCAAAATTTAGGCAACGGAGTTTTTCTTTCAACCATGCATTCGGTGAAAGGTTTGGAGTTCGATCATGTCTTTGTGCTTGGTGGTAGTTATTCAGAGCCCAGAGCGATCAATATGGAGGAGGAACGAAGGCTTCTTTATGTGGCCATGACTCGGGCGCGAGAGACTTTGCAACTATTTGAAATTGAAGCTTCTTGCCGCCCTCACACAGCTGTTTTTTCCGGTATGTTTATAAAGCGAAGAAGCGTCAAGCCTCAACTTTCTGAGTTGGTCCAAAACTGCAGATATAGCCTTCTGGGGATGACTGAGCTGTATTTAGGGTATGCTGGCGGGTTTAATGGCAATCATCAAATACACACCATTCTAAGCCGTTTAAAAGTTGGTAATACACTTAAAGTAGAAGTTCAAAAGGAACATATATATCTGGTCACCGGTGAGGGTGTCTCTGTTGCCAGATTCTCAAAAGCAGCGAAATCATTCTGGGAGAATAAAATCAGTTCGATTTCTGAAATCAAGGTGCTTGCAATGGTTAGGTGGGGTCAAGCTACTAGTACTGGACCTGAATATGCAGACAGGTTTAAAATCGACAACTGGGAAATCCCTATATGCGAAGTCAAGCATATGTAGAATTTTGAGTCAATCATCAACTCAATAATCGTAATTGTAAGACTCTACCTGCTGATTGGGGTTCCCTTGAATAAATGCTTACCAGCAGTCAGCAGGTATGTCGTGAGATTTAGCAGAGATTAATTGTCCGCTCGCAGATTTTCCTGATATTGCTGAGCCTTTTGCAAAATGATGATTTTCGTTCAAAGTCAAGGCTTGCGAAAAATTTTTACCGCAGGCATATAATTGCTATTCCGAAGATAAAAATTTAAGCATAATGTAGAGGTTGAACGAAAAGGGCGTTTTGCAAGTGGATCTGCTGATAGATTTTTAACTAGAACCAACATCACCAGGACTATTATCATCCAAATTTTCTGGTAACAATAAGTACTTCTATTACTATACTCATTTCAAAAATTAGAGGTGACGATTTGAACGCTGGAAGTCATTCAGGTATATTTAATTAGGTCTTTATATTGTTCGATGATTTTTCAGCGGAAGGGATATGGATATTTGGAAATGGACACGGAATCTCCCAATAAGATCACGGCTACTTTACGGTTACCTGATGGTTTTCCTGCTTGTTGTCTTTATTGGAAATACAATAATTTATTATTATTTCCTGACGACTATTAGCAGAAGCACTAAACTTGAACTGAGCAACAACACGCTTTCTATCCGCACCACTATCGAAGCAGCAGCGAAGGCCTCTCTTACTAATCAGCTTCGCATAGTTGCAGAGCGAAATCTGGAAATAGTCACGAGCATATATAAAGAGGATTTAAAAGAAAAAGAGGCAAAGGAGCGTGCGGCAAAAATCCTCACCAGCCAATCTATTGGTCAGTCTGGTTTTCTTTATGTCGTGAACAGCTTAGGAAATGTCCAGGTGCATTCTGATGCTCAACTCATAGGAAAAATTATTCCCGATCAAGATGTTATATTTGAGCGGAGACAACGCAAATTCGGCTATCTTGAGTATAAAAAATATGATCAAGACGAAAGTGTTCCCCGAATTAAAGCGCTTTATATGACTTATTTTGGACCATGGGACTGGATTATCTCAGCAACAATAGACAAAAGTGAACTCTCAAACTTTCTCGATATAAATGGTCTTAGACGGGCCATTCTTGCCAATCAGACAGGCAAAACAGGAACTCCTTTTGTGATTGACAGTAAAGGGAATTTAGTTATCCATTCCAGGCGTGAAGGGCAAAATGTCTCCAATGAACTCGAATCAGACAGAAAAAACCTGATCAGTGAAATGATTACAAACCAAAGTGGCAGGATGCTGATTTCCTGGCAAAGCCCCGGTGAACATGATGCTGAAGATCTGCTGATTTACTATGACTATATTCCCGAG
>JABDPQ010000481.1 GCA_013042695.1 Desulfobacterales bacterium
TGCCAGTCCATGCCGGTTTGTCTCTGGCTGCATACGGTTTTCTGGGATTGGCTTTTTGCGGAGCACTGATGTACTTGCTTCAAGAGCATGAACTCAAAAGCAGACGGCTTGGGTATTTTTATCCCCGGTTACCCTCACTTGAGGCGCTGGATCAGTTGAACTCGCACTGTCTAGCCGTTGGGTTTATTTTGCTCAGCCTCGGCATGGTGACAGGATCCTTCTGGTCTAAACAGGTCTCGGGAACCTACTGGCGCTGGCACCCGAAGGAAGTATGTACGTTAATTATCTGGTTGATTTATCTGGTTCAGATGCATCAGAGATTTACTGTAGGCTGGCGTGGAAGAAGGGCAGCAATTATGGTGATTCTTGGATTTGTTATTGTTGTCGTCACCTTGTGGCAGGTTCTCAGGTAATAGGCTGTGTGAGCTGATATGTCTGTTAAGCGTCTAAGCCTGTTGGGGGTTAATCACAAATCAACTCCACTGTCCGTCCGTGAAAAGATGGCATTAACGGAAGGATATGAAGTGGGCCTGAAGGCATTGAAAAATATTTCAGGGTGTCTGGAATACTACCTGCTATCTACCTGTAACAGGGTTGAGCTGCTTTTTATTTCTGATAGTGAATCAACGCTTGATGCCAAAATGATGCAGTTTCTTTTTGGTGATGCAGTAGATGCTCAGGATTGGCATAAATACTCATACTTATATCACGATGCCGAGGCGGTCAAACATCTCTTTCAGGTCGCCGCATCATTGGACTCACTCGTTGTCGGAGAAGCTCAGATTCTCGGTCAGATCAAGGAGGCTTATCGGTATGCCACTGAGCTTAATTGCACCGGCCCTCAGCTAAACAAGCTGCTGCACAAATCATTTTCAGTGGCCAAACGGGTACGCAATGAAACGGGCATTGGCTCGTCGGCGGTATCCATTAGCTATGCTGCTGTAGAATTGGCAAAGAAGATTTTCGGCAAATTAGACGACAAAAAGGTTTTACTGATTGGCGCTGGCGAAATGGCTGAACTTGCCGCAGAACACTTGGTGGGCCAGGGAGTTGGCGGTGTTATCGTTGCTAACAGGACCTTTTCTAAAGCTGTTGATCTGGCCAAGCAGTTTTACGGCAGTGCATGTGTCCTCGAGGAGTTAATTACACAGCTGGAAGATGTTGATATCATTATTTCTTCTACAGGATCGCCAGATCTGATTATCCGTGCTGAACAGGTAAAACCATTGATGCGGACCAGAAGGAATAGACCCTTGTTTTTTATTGACATTGCTGTTCCAAGAGACCTTGATCCGGCTCTGAATGATATTGATGATGTTTTTTTATATGACATCGATGATCTCAGTCAAGTCGTTGAAATGAATCGTTCGGAGCGAGAAAAGGAGGCAGTCAAAGCCCACCGCATTGTCGATGAAGAGGCCTTGAAATTTGTTCGTTGGCAGCAAAACATGACCGTCAGTCCTACTATCGTGGCATTACGGCATAAGGCTGATGATATTTGTAAGCAAGAGCTGGCCAGAACGCTGCCCAAGCTGGATCTTGACAAACCTGCTCGAGAGAAAATTGAAAAAATGGCGCTGGCCATCTCTGCCAAATTGCTGCACCATCCGCTGCGTTTTATGAAAACGGAATCCTGTCGCAAGGGTAGTGACGAGAAGGTGGATATGATCAGAACCATTTTTGGCCTCGAGAATGACGATGATGCCAGTTGATCAGTCAGAAGCACTTGAGAACGAGTGGTATGGCGTCCGGCACTCCGGAGAGATTCCGGAAATAGCTCTTCATTCTGCTATTTATTACCTGACAGAAGATAGAAATGGACCAGGAATGGTACTTGGCCATAGACAATCCCGTGTTCTTGTCGATGCCGCCGATATGCGGTATCGAGAAATCATCTTACGGGACCTGCACCAGAAAAACAGAAACACTGCCGCCTACCGGGGGCTAAGGCGATCAATCGTCAATTGGCAGCGGTATGAAGTGTTTTGCAGCCGACAGTCCATCGACTATAGCCGGTTCAAGCACGAAGTTGCTGCTATGCTGTTGATTTTTCTGGTCAAAGAAATTGTTGATGTCGAGCGAAGCAAGAGGGAGTCGTCAATCAATTGCACTTTTTCAGAACTCAGCGGTTTTGCCTGTCACTTAGGACTGGTGAACCTGAGCCTGCCTGAGTCTATCAGATCACTCTGTAGGCAATAAAATAATGACTAAACAGAACTCGGAACGGGATATTTCTGTTCGTTGAGTCTTAGTTTTTCTTCAGCTGCTTTGATTGGGTCAATTTCAAAGGCAGATCCAATCATGCTCAGGTAGATCATAATATCGCCGATTTCTTCACTGATATGTTTTTTTGTATGCTCATCTGGCTGAGCACTTTGTTCCGGTGTCATCCATTGGAAAATTTCAACAAGCTCTGAAGATTCAACCGATAACGCCATGGCCAGGTTTTTAGGCGTATGATACGCTTGCCATTGTCGATTTTTAGTAAAAACTTTTATGTCCTCTAGCAATTTTTGCATCCTGCCCGTCTTTGTCATGGTATTTGTCCACTGCTTTTGGTAAGACTTTCTTTCGCGGCCTTAGAATAATGGGTGACAACCCTTTTGCACTCCAAACATTATGTAAAGGAATTCATGAAAAACAGCAAATATCTTTCCCTGATCTTTTCGCTTTTAACTGCACTATTTTTCTTTGTTGGATTTTGCCAAGCAGATGATCCGGATCTGGACCAGAAGAGAAATAAACTTATCGGTTATATGCTTAGTAAGCAGTTGCCATCATTGCATTTTAGCGACATTGAGGTTGATGATCAGTTTGCGCGCGCCACGTTTGATCTTTATCTGAAACAGCTTGACTTTCAGAAACGCTTTCTGTTGCGATCTGATGTCGATCAGTTGCGGTCCTTTGCCGATCATATTGATGACAATCTTGTTCGCGGTACGATTGTTCTTCCGGCAACTGGTTACGATATTCTTACAGAGCGGATAGGCCAGGTTGAAAAAATCGTCGCTGAATTGCAGCAGGGAAAAATCGACCCAAATATCAAGGAAAAGATGGAAACCGATCCTGAAAAGCTTGATTATGTGACTGATCTCGGTGAGCTGAAACAGCGATGGCAGCGGATTTTGAAAGCACAGATTATCAACCGATACCTTGATCTTGAGCAAGAGGCCCTTGAAGAAAA
>JABDPQ010000657.1 GCA_013042695.1 Desulfobacterales bacterium
AATTGCTGTAACTGTGTCTTTAGTTTCTTCGTATTGTTTTTCAACTTGATTCGTTAAGGCTCTCCTAGCCAGTCGATCATTCTCCTTCTGAATCTGCGAACTTTACTTCTGATTCGGAGCCTTGCAACAAGCTCGCTATACTTGGCCAAAGGGATAAGATCGGCACAGCCGATGGCATCGATATGATAGAGTTTAAAGGTGCCATCTTTTTCTTCACGAACAAGCGTATTGCTATAGGCAATTTCTCTGAGCATGACGTTATGTTGTATCTGCCAATCAAAAAAGGACTCAAGACCCAGCCATAATAATTGTTTTTCCTTCTCTCCAAGGATATGAGGGTTATCAGTATAATCTTTCAGTGAATTGCAGGAAGAACCGTCGGCGTTAGTTATATAATCCCAGGCGACTCCAACTCCCAGATCGGTTTCCACATATCCATAACAATAAGGGATATGAGTATACGAGTCCGGAGATTTTCTTCCAACCAAGCTTTCAGCATATTTCACATCAACATAATTAAAATCAAAGTACTTTGTCTGACCTGCCCGCGACAGCCAATAAACTGTTTCGTTAAAACCAACAGGTTTGAAATCACGCTTGAAATTGATTTTCGTAATTTTGACACAACGACCTTGATGAGAGGGGTCTAAATAAACGACCCTGTCCATTCCCTCTCCTACAGGTGTCTGCCCTTTTAAGTTAATCATATTATTGACAGTAAACCTAAATGGTGTTGAATAGTTCGAAAACATAATAGCTGAAAATGCATCACTTGGATATAATTTAAGTCTCGACACCTGTTCTTATGTACTGGGCCATTTCATTTTCCCATACAACCGGCATAGGTTATTAATCTGAATATCTAAGGTATCAAATGAATAGCTACACTACCTGGCTATCAAGCTGAACATGATCAACTGGATATTCGTTGGTCTGGAAAACAATACGATTTTCCAACAATTCAATTTTTTCTATAGTGCTGCAGAGAAAGTGAGGAAATTCACGTTTCATGACCAAAGCAATTAGATTTGAAATTAAAGATATTGGCACTGTTCTTCTAGAAAAAAGTAGAAGGGCAAAACGACTGAATATAACGGTGCAGCCATTTAAAGGCGTCAGGGTGGCTGTTCCTTATGGCATATCTATGGATGATGCCAAAGATATCACCCGGGCAAAATCAACCTGGATCAGAAAACATCTGGTAAGAATGCACGAGATAGAAAAAGAGATACTGCATATTTCGTTACAAACGCCACCCATTGATAAAGAAAAAGCAAAGAGCAAACTTGCGTCGAGATTAGCTGAACTTGCTGAGCAACACGGGTTTTCATTTAATAAAGTGACATTCCGCCAACAAAAAACCCTCTGGGGCAGCTGCTCTGCAAAAAACAATATCAGCCTTAATCTTCGATTAGCCGCACTTCCTGATGAATTGATTAGTTATGTCATTCTTCATGAACTGGTCCATGTCAGAATAAAAAATCACAGTGTTCATTTTTGGAAGGAACTGCAGCAGTTGATGCCTGATGCCAAAAAGATGGCTTTGAGCCTTAAGCGCTATCCATTAGCTCATCTGTAAATGCTGCTAGTGGCTAATGAGATACCGTAAATAGGTGTCATCGGTGCCGCAACAACCGCCAAGTATCTTGACCCCATGTGTCCTGTTGAGAATCAGCATCTGCGTGCCCCAGCTTTCCAGTGAGTCCTTCTGCAGTAATTCTGAGCCATCGAGCTGACGATGATCAAGAGATGATGCATTTGCCTGGATGCCGATAAGTCGTTTGAAGAGCTGGGGTTCTTGTTGATCGGCACAGATAAAGCTGGGAAAAGCACAATTTACCATATATCCGGTTGGTGGAATGGAAGCCTTCTCATCAATTGCAGCAATGGCATTTTTCAACGGGGTGCCATCAAGTACTTCAGCTTTTCGATTGATGACAAAACTAATCAGATACGGGACATTCATCGGACCAAGTAATTGTGCTAATCCAAGCGCTTCTGATACAGCAGGAATCGTCTGGCAGACGATGCAATTAACTCCTGCCTTAATCAGTTCTTCGCTTTGCCAACCGTGGTAGCTTTGGGCCTCTTGTATACTCAGTGCCTCCTGTGGGGAGTAGCAGTCGTTTTTGGGTCCGATCAGACCACCGACAAAAACAGGGGAAGTTGGATTATGCCAGGATTTTTGCAAATCACGTATAAATTGTACGGCATCTCTGTTCAGGTGCAGTCCCATGCAGCCATCCAGCGTACGCTGCCTGTCTACCCGCCAGGTTGGCGCGCAGAGCAGTATTGGCAACTTGGCACTATCGGCAATGTCTCGATATTGTCTATAAATATCTGTCAACCTCCTGCTCCCAATGTCATCATAGATCAACGGTGTATTGAATAGCGTTGGGTGCAAGACAATGTCATCCATTCTACGCAACCGTTCTGCAATCGCACATTCTGCAAGAATCAGGGGTTCGATGTGAATTGATTGTTCGAAACTCATATTTTAGTTTTGATTTTCTTGTTTTATTTTAACCTATAGGCTGTGAACTCTTTGAATGCTAGAAAATAATGGTATCCATTACTGATTATTGGTAAGGTGTCGGTGGTTTCCGAGTAGCATAAATTCAGGAGATTTTTAGTGACACTTGCACTGCCAACAATTTTTATCTCATCTTTCGTGATTGCACTTTCAGGCGCCCTGATGCCGGGTCCGGTATTGACTGTCACCGTCAGTGAAAGTGCGCGAAGAGGGGCAATCGCAGGACCACTGATGATTTTTGGCCATGGAATCCTTGAGCTTCTGCTCGTTTTTGCCCTTTTGGCGGGCCTGGCTCCCCTGCTTTCTCGGGATGATGTCTTTATTTTCATATCACTTCTTGGAGGAGCAATCCTCTTCTGGATGGCTTATTCGATGTTTAAGGATCTGCCAAACGTGCGCCTTACATTTGACAATGATTCAGAAAAACCCCGCAACCTGATTCTTGCCGGCATACTGTTAAGCATTGCCAATCCGTACTGGTTGATCTGGTGGGCAACTATCGGAATCGGCTATATCATGTATTCAGTCAAGTTTGGAGTTCCAGGACTGATCGCCTTCTTCCTTGGCCATATTCTCGCAGATCTGGCCTGGTATAGTTTGATATCGTTTGGAATCGCCAAAGGAAGACGTTTTTTTAATGATGGTTTTTACCGCAAACTCATTGCTGTCTGTGCAGCGTTTCTCGTTATCTTTTCCTGCTATTTTTTTTACAGCGGGATAGAAAAGATGATTTAATTGCTGGCTGATTACTAAATTACCCCAAAATAAATTACCGTACGTATTTGGCATCAAATAAATACTGTTTTATGTATTTTCTTCTTGAGTTCATCACTGTGGTTCTCAAACGATTCCATTTGCTTGTTATTTAAAATATCCTGCAGTTTTTCACGCAAATTTTTAATCAGATCATCGTACTTTGCTTTGAAATCATCCCAGTTCTTCATTCCTTGCTCAGACAGTTGATCAAGCATCACGGCCAACTTGTTGAAACTGTCTTCAAATAGTGGCTTGAGTTTTTCTGCTTGTTCTTCAGTCAATTCGAGAAGTGCGGTAAATTCCAATATCAGCGTTTCTTTTGCTTTAGTGATTGCATCTTTATCTATGTTGCTTAAGTAGTCACGTAGCTGCATCATTTCTTCGCTGGTGAGCGCTTGCTCCATTTGCTTCTCTGCATCTTTGGAAACATCTTCAAGTTTTTTCGACAGTTTTTCTAATTCAATAAATCCTTTATCAATTGATTCCTGTATGCTCCTTTTTAACTCGGCACTTTTAGCATCCAGTGCAGGTTTTAGTTTTTGCAGTTTTTTCTGAGAAAGCTGCAGCTTTCTCTCAACGTCAGAAAGCATTTTTTCAGAATCAAACTCATCACCTTCTATGCCTGAGGCTGCTGCCGTTAGCATAAGAAAAGCAACGACGGTCACTATTGAAATAATGATTGATCTCATAATGATCTCCTCCTTAAGATATGATTTATACTAGGAGTATGTAGTTCATAATTATGCTGAGTTGTTTATGAAAGTTTCAATCATTCTTGACACGCAAGAACTTCGTCGCAGGAGAACGAAGAATGGTCGATAAAGCGATCAATGATCAGGTTGTCTATGGAAGATGCCGATGGCTGCTTCTTAAAAATGAGCAACATCTTCGGAAGTAAATGGATGGTGTAATCCACAATCGTTGCTATACTATCCATGTATTTAAAAGGGTATAGTTTCCCGAGAGGTTATTGAAGATTTTTTCACCCCAAAGGCTTAAGAAAAAAACTACACCATACTTAATTTATTACTTGAGGGAGTATAGGACAATGACAACTTCATTAAACATTGCCGATATTTTTAGCCATGATCAAAATTTTCAAATCATTATGAAAAATATGCTTCAGACGACCTTTGATGTTTCGTTTGATGGGATCATGATTACCGAAGCAGGGCCAGGATATCCGATTATTTATGTGAATCCTGCATTTTGCAATATGACCGGCTACAGGGTTGAAGAACTTCTTGGGAAATCTCCAGAATTGCTTCAGGGTGACAAATCTGACCAAGACGTATTGGCAGAGCTAAAGGAAAAAATTGAAAGAGGGCATACGTTTCACGGAAAGACGATAAATTACCGAAAGGATGGGGCAGAGTTTATCATGGAATGGAAAATTGTTCCTATCCGCAATGCAGAAAATGCTATATCTCATTATCTGGCAATTCAGCGTCAGATTCAAGATGATGAACTTGCCTACAAACCCCATGAATCCCAAATTCCGTTTAGTCAAAAATAAAATAAAAACCTGCCCTGTGCCTAACCATTAAAAAAACCAACTCTCGGCATTACTTTTACTCTCATTAAAGGCGGCATATTGTCTTTAAGGCAGCTTAGGCGGGCTGATCAAGTATTGTATCTTTGTCGAACTACGAAAATTTCTCAATTTCTTGTTAGTACAGTAAATACTACTTTGTCTCATTTATAGAGTATGTTACTAATAAAAAAACTCATTCCCAATTAGTACACGAAACAATTAGGAGCGCTTGACGATGGCATCGAAAACGGAAACCCGTCTTGGGTTACTTCTGCTCACGCTGGTCCTCATTTCACTCGCTGTATTTTTCTTGTTTCAAACCTTATCATCTTCAACCATCACCTCATCTCAAGGACAACTCAATCCCGAGTGGTACACGCTCACTACCGCTCGAGGAAATGAACTTGATAACAAATCCATTGTAGGTAATTGCCATCTTTGTCATGCTTACTGGGTACCTATCCCAACAAGCGAACAAACCAGAAATCCTCGTTTTGCCCACGCAAATATCCAGCTGAAACATGGCACCAATGATCGCTGCTATAACTGCCACCAGATTAGCGATCGAAACCAATACGTTGCTAACGATGGCAGCAGCATCATGGTCCAAATCCCTGAAAAGCTCTGTGAGCGATGCCATGGCTTGATCTATAAAGATTGGCTGGCAGGCACACACGGCAAATGGACAGGCAAATGGCAACCGGAGACTCCACGAGAGAGAAGAACATATACCTGCACGCAATGTCATGATCCGCATAATCCAGCTTTCAAATATATGACTATTGCCCCACCGCCGGTCTGGCATGATAAGTTCATTCGTACCGAAGCAGAAGGCGTGCATGACGGGCCCTTATCAAACTTTCTGATAGATGACGAGCCCAAGGAGATTTTTTAATGGTTGATTACAGTAATGATGATCCATTACTTCCATTAGATCCCGACGATTTAGAAAATAGTTCCCGGCGAAACTTTCTTGTCGGCGGCACTATTGCGGTAGCTGCTATCGCTGCAACGGGAGCAGCTCTCAGTCCACTGCTTAAGGCCGAAGAAATACCGACCGTTGATGACGTGCTGCAAAAACACTACAAGCGGTTGTCTGATGGCGAGAAAAAAGCAATTTTTCAAAGACTGGAAGCAGAAATAAAAACCTCACATCGAGTAAATGCGACTATTTCTGATCCCCAACCGCTAGATAATATAGAATTTGCCTACATCCTCAATATAGGAAGGTGCATTGGCTGCAGGAAGTGTGTTTACGCCTGTATGAAGGAAAACAACACCACACGTGATCCCCAAATGCAGTACATCCGGGTATTGAAGCTAAAAAAAGGTTCTATTGATCTTGAAACCTCATCGCATGATTATCCGGAAAACGAAGCTGCAGACCCTAATTATTTCTATATGCCGGTGCAATGCCATCAATGCCGCAAACCCCCATGCATCAAAGTTTGCCCGGTAAAGGCGACATGGATGGAAAAAGATGGCCTGGTGGTTGTCGATTACAATTGGTGTATCGGCTGCAGGTATTGCCAGGCAGCGTGTCCCTATCATGCCCGTCGTTTTAATTTTGCCAAAACATCTATTGCAAGTGAAGATATAAATCCGAACATGGGTTATTTATCAAACCGCATCAGACCACTCGGAGTAATGGAGAAATGTACCTTTTGTCTACACCGGACAAGAGAAGGGATATATCCTGCGTGTCATGATGTCTGCCCAACAGGGGCTCGCAAATTTGGCAATTTAAGAAATAAGAATTCAGAAGTTCGCAAAATCCTTGAAAGAGAACGGATATATGTCCTCAAGCAAGAAGTCGGGACGATACCGAGATTTTATTATGTGTTTGCTAAATAATACGAGCCCATATTAATTCAGCAACAGGATACGCATCCATGATCAATTTTTTTACCTACGGTTTCAGGGCAATAGCCAGAGGAGGTGGGTGGTATTGGCTGTGGGTTTCACTGCTCACCGGTTTTTCACTTCTTGGCCTCAATGCCTACGCCAGGCAACTTGCTCACGGTTTGATTACCACTGGTATGGGAGACGAGGTGTCCTGGGGCATTTATATTGCCAATTTCGCTTTTTTAGTTGGCATGGCTGCAGCCGCAGTGATGATGGTTATCCCCGCTTATATCTTCAAAGATCGGGAAATGCATAAAGTAGTTATATTCAGTGAGCTTTTTGCCATCGCTGCAATGGTCATGTGCCTGCTCTTTATCATGGTTGACCTTGGCAGACCTGATCGAGTCTGGCATCTTATCCCAGGGTTCGGTTATTTTAACTTTCCTGGTTCACTGCTCACCTGGGATGTCATCGTTCTGAACGGTTATCTCCTGCTCAATCTATGGGTATGTTTTTACGTATTGTACAAAGGATATCTGGGCGAAAACCCCCGTCCTGCTCTCTACATTCCAGTGGTGTTCATCGCCATTGTTTGGGCACCTTCGATTCACACAATCACCGCCTTTCTTTTCCAGGGCCTTGGAGGCAGGCCTTTCTGGAATAGCGGCCTCATAGCTCCGCGTTTTCTGGTATCTGCATTTGCAGCCGGCCCATCGTTTATGGTCCTTGTTTTTAGCTTTCTAAAAACAATCGGGGCGATTAATTTTGAGGATAAAGTCATCGATCGAATACGAATCATCATTACGGTCAGCCTGCTGATTAATATCTTTTTAGCAGGCTCTGAGCTCTTTGCAGAATTCTATTCGGAATCTGTCCACACCATCCACATCAGTCATCTCTTCGGCCTGCACGGAACCTCTCTGCTTGCTCCATGGATTTGGGGAGCGTTACTTCTTAATGTCATAGCAGCTATTATCCTGCTGTCACCGGTACGCAGAAACCCCTATTTCCTCATACCTGCCTGCATCATGATAGTAGCAGGTATCTGGACTGAAAAAGGGCTTGGTTTTGTTGTCCCTGGTTTCATTCCGAGTCCGCTCGGCGATTTTGTGCAATATATCCCCTCAACCAATGAACTCCTCATATGCCTGGGGATCTGGTCTTTTGGATTGTTGCTTTATTCGTTTCTGCTTAAAGGTGCTATTCCTATCATCAACAAAGTGGATAGAAGTGCAGTGTAACTAAAAATATTTGTTTATTGCTGACCATTTTTTTTAAAAGGAGGTGAACACAACGCCGTACTAATTAGTACACATTGTTATCAATTATTAGGAGGGGGATTTCATGTTCAAACTACGACTGAGAATATTACCAGTTGTCATTGGCCTCTGTCTGGCAGGGGCTGCAACGGCATATGGTGCCGGAGGATGTTCCACAACAGAGTGTCATGAAGGTATTGCCAATATTAAACCGGATGACCATGAAATGATGCGGACCATCAAAATGAACGGCTCACAACACGGTGATCCCGATGGATGTGTTATGTGTCATGGCGGTAATCCTAAGGCCACAAAAAAAGAGGAAGCCCATAAAGGGGTTCCGCCAACACTGAGGATTGCTCCCGGTCCTAAAGATTACTATCCTGATCCAGGATCAATCTGGATTGCCGATAACTCTTGCGGTGCCTGTCATCCCAGTTATGTTTACCGGTCAAAACTGGGCTTGATGAATACCGAAGCTGGCAAAATTCAGGGGAACCTTGTCACCTGGGGCTTTGAAGAAGTCCAGGATTACAATGTACCCTGGGGTAACTATGAGACCGAAGATATCGATACCCAGGAACCTCTTTCAGGTACCCCTGCCTACAAGGAATACATGCAGAACCAGATAGCTATGTATCCGAAGCAGTACCCTAAAAAACTCGATAAGATACCTAACGTGACGATGGACGAAGTCAATGCAGACCCGAAAAAAGCCGGCATAACCTATCAGCGTCATGATTGCCAACGTTGTCACATCGGGGTTCGAGGTCGTGAAAGACGTGGTGATTTTCGAGGTATGGGCTGCTCTGCCTGCCATGTCCTTTATGGTACCGACGGTTATTATATGGGAGACGATAAAACCATTTCTAAAGAAAAACCTGGGCACCTGCTCAAGCATCAAATAGTTGCCACCAGAAAAACTGGTGGTATTCCTGTAGAAGCTTGCAGTTCATGCCATAACAGAGGAAAGCGGATAGGTGTTTCCTTCCAGGGACTGATGGAATTCCCCTATGGCTCTCCTTATAACGCTCAAGGCAAAAAACAACCAAAACTACATACCAAGAACTATCTGTTCGTCTCTGATGATCTGCATCATCAACAGCAGAGCCGAGATGGCAACCCCAAAGGCGGTCTACTCTGCCAGGATTGTCACACCTCAATCGATATGCACGGCGATGGCAACATACACGGTACAACGCTTGCCCAAGTCGAAATTGAGTGTGCTGATTGTCATGGACTTACAGACAAATATCCGTGGGATTTACCTGTTGGCTATGGTGATGAGTTTGGTAAAGATCTGGCAGATGGTCCTCGAGGTGTTGCCATGGAACGACTGGTTCCCGGCAAACAATTCGGTTATCCGTATGAAGCTGAAGACGGCTTCCTCTTGACCGCCCGAGGGAATCCAATCGGCAACGTCATCAGGCGCGGCAATAAGATAATACTGCACTCTGCTACCGGCAATGATTTTGAAGTACCGGTGCTGAAAAACCTGCGTGACGAGAAAAAATGGAAAGATCCATCTGCCGAGGTTGCCATGAATTCAGTGGCCAAGCATATGGATAAACTGGAATGCTATAGCTGCCACGCATCCTGGGCTCCGCAATGCTATGGCTGTCATGTCCAGGTCAACTATAAGCCCAAGGACGGCAAACCTGTGTCAGGCACCGACTGGGTTGCTTCTGGCAATGCGCAAAAGCCAAACGGTCAAACGGCAGAATCTGTTCTTGGCTCAGGAGGTATTAAGTCTCCTGGTAAGATTTCTGAAACCAGGTCATATCTGCGCTGGGAAGATCCTGTTCTTGGAATTAGCGGTGAAGGACGCGTAACACCATTGATGCCCGGCTGCCAGGTCAACTACACCATCATCAATGACAAAGGCGAAACCCTGGTAAATAACGAGATTGCCGAAAACGTTGGTGAGGCTAAACAACTTGGTCAGGAACACATACCACTGGCTATAGATATGGCACCGGTGCAGCCGCATACGGCCCAAAGACAGGCACGTACCTGCGAGTCATGTCATACCAATCCAAAAGTTGCCGGACTCGGTCTTGGCAATGGCACCTTTGGGCTCAGACAAGCAGAAAACATCGTTATGGACCTGATGGATGCGACAACGCGTGAAATCATTCCTGCTAAATACAGCGTTCAGATTGCTGCTATTCCCAAGCTGACATTTGATTGGTCTCAGATTGTCACCCGCGAGGGCAAGCAATTGGCAACGGTTGGCACACATTGGCCGATGTCTCGCGCCTTCAACAAGCAGGAGATCGACAACTTTATGCGCGCCGGTACCTGTATGGGCTGTCATCAGAACATGAGCGAGGCTGAGCTCTGGACGAAAGTATCAAAAGAAGGAACCATTGATGCCAAATCGCACCTGGAATTAATGAACAAGATGATTAAATATATGGCTGAGCAAGGCATCAAGCCAGCTGATCTTAAAAACTAACAACGCAAATTACAGGCTGCACAACCTAAACACCTTGCTGGAAAAAACCCCGGTAAGGTGTTTTTTATTGAGGATAACATATGATTGCTCATGAGTTACTGTCAGATCAATCCATTTTGATTGTTACCCCTGAAGGACCGCTGAAGAAATCTGATTTTAAAAATCTGGCCAAGGTGGTGGACTCCTATCTCGAGCGTGAAGACAGGCTCAATGGTCTGATGATTTATACCGAGTCTTTTCCAGGATGGAGCAACTTTGCTGGATTTATAAGCCATATGAGGTTTGTCAATAATCATCATCGCTCAATTGTAAAAATAGCAGCGGTTACAGACAGCGGATTTCTGTCAATTTTACCTCGAATCGCCGATCATTTTCTCAAAGCTGAGATCAAACATTTTAACTACAGCGACAAAGACGAGGCACTGAGCTGGCTTACAATGTAAGAGGACTTGCCGCTTTATGAGAGCATCTAATATATTTTAGGTGAGCAAATCAAACTATTTTTCCTCTTGAAGATAGTCTCTTACCTGCTCGATCCATTGTTTACGTTCTTCGGATGGCATGAAGGTAATGAAATTACCGATACTTCGTTCCACTGCCATCAAGTCGATAAGAAAGTTATATACCGCATTGGCCGCATCAAGTTCAGCGTTCAATGCCTGATTTTGGGCGTCGAGCAGGTCTATGATTGACTTGATCCCCTGGACATAAGAATCAGTTACCAAACGCAGGTTGCGCTTTGCCGAATCGAGCGCGTCGCGTGAAAGATTGATCGATGGATACGATGCTCTGGTATTATTGAGTGATTGCAATACCCTCTGGCTGATGCGCTCCTCGGTGGCCTTATATTGCGTTTTTAACTGTATTAATTGTTCCTGGTTACGCCCGAGTGTCGCGTTTTTTCTGCCGCCTTCTATAATCGGCAGTCTCGCAAAAACACCAACCTGCCAATCAGTATCATCCAACCCGGTAAGATCCTTGTCTCGCTGCCCCTCGCCGCTGCTGGAGAAAAGATAATCCAGATCCGCTTCAACCGAGAACGTTGGTACCCAATAATCACGTTTAGCTTTAAGAATTAGACGTTCCTGGGCAGAGATAGCCGAATTGAGCACTTTGAGCTCGGGAGACTCATCAACTCCCGCCTGAACTGCGAACGAATTAAATCCTAGAAAATACAAGGGATTGTGGATTAGTTCATAAAAGAGCCGATCACCACCGATCAACAGCGGATCGCTCAGATCTGTTTCCTGGGCGATAAATTCCTCTTGCAAAGGCCGATTTAGAATCCGGTTAAGTCCCTGCATGGCATCAAGCGTATCAGACTCCGCCCGCAACACCACCTGCCGATCGTTGGCAAATTGTGTCTGCCAGCGATACAGTTCATCCGGCCCGGCAATTCCAGTGCTCAGTCGTATCTGGGCCCGGTCAAGGTTTGCCTGGGTGAGTTGCATGTTGTCTTTCTGCAGCTGTTCGATTGTTTTCCGCCGCAGGACATTGAGATAAGCGGTAGATGCGTCAAAGATGATGTCGAGTTTGACGCTGTCTCGAGTAAATATTCGTCCACCCTGATTGTATTTCTCAACCGTATAGCCAGCCCAGCTGCTCTCTGAGTAGATTTGTTGTGTTGCTGACAAACCGCCAGACCAGGTCTTCTCTGGGGTTGTTCCCCGGCTAAGTGCAGCTCGATCATCATCAATCACCCTGCCACCAGCGCCAACAAAAACCTGGGTCAGCAAGGCCGATTTGGCCTCGCCCACGGCGTAGGAGCCAGCAAGCACTTCACGCTCTGCCACTGCCAGATCGAGATTAGCCGCCAATGCCTCAGCGACGACCTCGGGCAAAGTGACCCGGCGATCTATATCGGTTCGCTCCTCGTTAATCAATCTTGCACCGGTCATGTAATCTAGACTGGGATAAACTTTGATTGCCCTGGCCGTGGCCATATTTATAGTGAGCTTGGGTGCTTTTGAAAATGCCACGGGTAAACCGGCGGGATCTTCACCAAGCAGGATTTCCTGAATGGAAATCGCCACCTGTCGTGCCAGCTGTTCAAGTGTTTTTTCAGGGGTCGTTGTGGCAAACAAGCCGTCTTCAACATACTCATAATTTGAAGTTGAAAAACCAGCAATCTGGCGCTCGATCAATTTCTTGCCCAGAATGACCAACTCCTCTTTGGGCAGCTGCCACAACGGGCCGACCAAGACTGCCCGGACACCTTTGGGAACTCGTGTGACCGCCTCAGCAGCCGAGCCCCCAACCGGCACCAGATGAGTCGTGATTGAATGTTCATTTGCCAGATAGCTGGCAAGTTTTTTAAAACCTGTAATGCCTTTAATATCTCGTTCATCAGCGAGCAATCCTAGAGTTGTGAAGGGTACGAGTTTACGAAAATCAATTACTTTTTGATCGGTTGACGCTCCAAGATCGACATAAAACAGATTGCTCACGCCACTTCCGATCCCATCCTTGGGAGCTTTCTGCAGTTCTGTGTCGAAAACAAATGGTGCCACAACCGGTTTATTAAGATTTGTCAGCTGGAGGGCTTCGGTTGAGCCAATCAAACCCAGAGTCAGTATCAGATCGGTCCGAGGATTAGCTACTAATGTTTCAATAGCATTTTGAATCCCGGTGAGCGTTGAATTAGCCTCAATGATCATATCCTCGGGAAAATTGATAATAAATTCTCCCTCTGCGATCCTCTGTATCTCATTTTTAAAGAGGCTCATCATATTTGGGCTGAAGTTATTCAGGCCGTCAGTAATGATACCGATATTAAATTGCGCCTGTGATGCAGTGCTGGCCGCCACCGAGGATTTCTGTTCAAATCCTACATGGTATAAAGAGCAGACCACGAGTGTGGTTATTGTCACCAGGGAGCTAATTCGATTTCTCATCTGTGCACTCCTTTACAATCGTTTCATGTGGAGGGAATTTTAAATAAGGTTGCGTACAGAACCGGCACAAAAACAAGCGTCAACACGGTCGCAAAACCAAGACCGAAAACGATGGTCACCGCCATGGCGATAAAAAAGGCGTCCTGGAAAAGCGGAATCATGCCCATCATCGTGGTCAGGGCCGCCATCATCACCGGCTGCATCCTAGAGACCCCGGATTCGATAATCGCTTCAAGCCCGGGCATCCCCTGCTTGATATTGAGATCGATCTGATCAATGAGAACAATGGCATTCTTAATGAGCATACCGGAGAGACTCATCAGACCAAGCAGGGCCATAAAGCCAAAGGGTTGGTTCAGGAGCAGCAGGCCTGCGGTAACCCCAATGATCGAAAGTGGTACCGTAAGCCAAATAATCAAGGGCTGCCTAAAGGCATTGAAAAGAAAGATGACGACTAAGATCATCATCCCGAAGTAAAGAGGAATATTGGCGGCCAACTGGGCAGTTGAATCGGATGAATCTTCGGCCTCGCCGCCCCAGGCAATAAAATAGCCGGGTTTACCTTTGAGTGGGATGATATCATCATACTTGACTGGAATGGTACTTGCCGTATACGCTTTACCCGCCTGTAATGATTTGCCACTATAGGTTTCAAGATCCACTCCCAGGGCCTGCTCGATCTGGGGTTTGAGCCGGGCCAAAAGTTCAGACGGCAGCCCTTGACGTGCGTCGGCATGCAGCTTGATAAAAGGACGCCGGTGCCAGCGCGATACGCGGGCATTCTCCCAGGTAGTCTCCACCCCGTTGATCACTTGCAGAATCGGCACTTCCGTCTGGGCGGAGGGAGAGTAAATCTGCAACTCCTCCAAATCCTCCATCCTGCCCCGCTCGCCTGCCGGGGCGCGCGCTATGATCGGAATAAGATCAATTCCCTCACGGTAAATCCCGGTCGTTGTCCCGGAAAAATTCGATCTGATGGCTGTGGCAACCATGGGCCGATCAATACCAAGCGTCCGAGCCCGATCTTCAGCCAGCAGTGGTTGCGGCAGCTTCATTTTTTCGCCCCACTCGGTCCTGATTGCCTTGGAGTTGGGATCTGCGGCGATAATGTCCATTACCTCATCGGCCATCTTACGGAGCTCAGCCGGATCCGGCCCATTGATGCGAAACTGGATCTTCCCACCTTCACCGGGACCAAGAATCATCTTCTTGACGTTGACCACGGTATCTGGAAACATCTCTTCGAATTCATTTTGAATCTGCGGAAGCAGCTGATCGATCAGGCGGTAGTCTTCCACCGAGACGAGCAGATTGGTGTAGTGTGTGGAAGCATCCACGGGAACCGAATAAACCAATAGGAAACGTGGATGTCCTGCACCTATGGCAGAAGCAACCTGGGTGACCCCGTCAAGCTTGAGCAGATGCTTTTCCATCATGGCCACGCCCTTTTCCGTCTCACGGATGTGGGTCCCCTCACGGAACTGGCATTCAATGATGAACTGGGGTGTCGTCGAATTAGGAAAAAACTGGTTGCTGACGAAGCCAAACCCGTAAAGAGCGATTCCGAACATGGCGCAGACGATCCCAATGGTAACGAAACGCATTTTGATGGCCATGGTGACAAACCCACGGTAGATCTGGTAGAATTTTCCGCCATAGGGATCTTTCCGCTCACCGCCAGCCTGCTGTTTGGCTTTTTTTCCGAGAACAAAGGAGCTGGTGATCAGCGGGGTCACGGTCACGGCCGTCAACCAGGACAGGGACAGAGAAATCAAAATGACATAATAGAGCGACCGGGTATACTCACCGGTAGAATTATCCATACCGCCGATAGAGGCAAAGGCCAGCACGGCCACAACCGTAGCCCCAAAAAGGGGGATAGAGTTCTGCCCGACCACGTCCTTGGCCGCCTGAAGACCATCCGTGCCCTGCTCCATGCGCACTTTCATGCCGTCGACCACCACGATGGCATTATCGACCAGCATCCCCAGAGCGATGATCAGGGCACCGAGCGAGATGCGTTCCAGAGTGATCTGGTAATAGCCCATCACCATGAAGGTGGCGGCAATGGTCAACAATAAAATAAAGCCGATGATCAGCCCTGAGCGCAGCCCCATAAAAAAGAGCAGCACAACGACAACAATAGCGACCGCTTCAAGTAGGTTGATGACAAAGGAGTTGACCGCCTTGGTCACCGCTTTGGACTGCATGGCTATTTCGATTAACTCCATACCCAGAGGAATTTCGCCCTGCAGCTCATCAATCCGCTTGATGACACCCTCGCCCATGGTTACCGCGTTGCCGCCGCCAATGGTTGAAATGGCGATACCGATGGCATGCACGCCATTGAGCCGAAGAATTTTACTGGGTGGATCGACATAATCACGGACCACCGTGGCCACATCGCGCAGGTAGATGAGTTTGCCTTTTTTGGAGGCGATAAAGAGCCCTGCAAAATCCTTTTCAGACTTGAACTCCCCGGTGGGTTTGATGGCCATATACTCCGGCCCGATTTTTATTTTTCCACCGCTGACCGGGAGGTTTTTTGCCTGCAAGGCATCAAATATCTCCTGCTTAGTGATCCCCAGCGATGCCATTTTGGTGCGCGACATCTCCACATAGATGGCTTCACTCTGCTCGCCAAAAAAGGTGACCTTTTTGACGTCCTGAACAACGAGGAGCTCACGCTTGAGCAACTCAGCCACGTCCTTGAGTTCGGCATAGGTATAGCCCTCGCCAGTAAGGGCAAAATAGACGCCGAAGACATCACCAAAATCATCATTGACAATGGGCGGTCCGGAACCGGGCGGCAGCTCTGGGATGACATCGAGCACCTTGCGCCGCATCTCATCCCAGACCGCCGGCAGCGCCGCTTTGTCGTAGTTGTCCTTAATCTTCACCTTGACAACAGACATACCGCGCGACGAATATGATTCCACCCGTTTGAGCTGACCGAGTTCCTGCATGGCTTTTTCGATCTTCTCGGTAACCTCCTTTTCGACCTCTTCAGGAGAGGCACCGGGATAGGGGGTGGCGACAACGGCGTCTTTGATGGCAAACTCGGGGTCTTCCAGGCGCGGCAACCCCTGATAAGCAAGATACCCCAGTACCAGAACCACCACTGTCATGGTCCAGGTGATGACAGATTTCTTTATGGAAAATTCTGCGATATTCATGGGCTATTTTCCCTCTCGCTGTCTTTCCCAGGGGCGGACCTTCATACCTTCCTGAAGTTTGCTCACGCCTGCAATAACAACCTCCTCACCACCCTGCAGCCCTTCAGTGATCATAACATTCTTTGTCCCTTCGAGCGTGCCAAGACTCACCGGAATTTTCTTGACGGTTTTACTCTCGCGCTCAAACAGCCAGACATAATTCTGGCCGTCTGCATCATTGAGCACTGCAATCGCCGGGATATAAATAGTGCTCCCCGCAGTATCGCCTTCTCCACCAGAGGCCGTCACCTTTGCCGTCATGCCGGGTAGGATATTTGCCTCTTGAGGCTGATCCATGGCCAAAACCACCTGGTAGGTCTGAGTTGCCGGATCAGCATCGGTTGAAAATTCCTTTATGGTAAGGGGATATTTTTTACCAGCGACAGCATCAAATTCAGCTATCATTTCTGCGCCGTTCTTTTTTTGCCTGAACTGGACCATTAACAACTCAGGCACATCGATAAGAATCTCGAGTTGCTCGATCATCTGCAGAAAAACAATCGGTTGTTTCTCCTGAACCTTTTCAAAATTCTCGACGTAGCGCTTGGCGATGACACCGTCAAACGGAGCTACCAGGGTCGTATCTTTCAGGGAGTTCTGGGCATCTTCAAGCCGGGCCCGGGCAACATCGCGGGAGGCCCGATAGCGATCAAAATCGGCCTTTGAAACCTGTCGCCTGGAATAGAGCTCTTTATAGCGTTGATACTGCTGTTCAGCTTCCAGTACACGTGCCTTGGCCTCACTGATTGCGGTTTGAAAATCACGGGGTAGAATCTGGGCGATCAGATCACCCTTTTTGACAACTTGTCCTTCATCCGCAGGTAACTTTTCAAGTGGACCAGAGACCTTAAAAGACAGCTCCGAACGTCGAGCAGCCCGCACCCGTCCGGGCAGGGACGTTGTGAGATGCTCAAGGCCGGCCTGGACGGTAAACAATTTGACTGGCTTAATCGGGTCTGGAAAAGTTACTTCTTCGCGGTCCTTGCAGCCAGTAAGCATAACCGCCACGAGAAACATGAGGAGATAAGCGATGAACTTAAGCAAACATATCTGAGCTTTAACTGAGAATATACTCCGATCCATAACACCTCCGACAGTAGCACGATTATATTTATATGATAACGAGGACTTACACTCCAAATATCCTTAATGACTAGCGGATTAAGAGTCAAGATATTTTATTGTTATACCGTTCATCTATAGTTGTTTCCCTTTACCACTACATTTTGTAATGTACATGTAGCAGAAAAAGACAAACTTGGAGTGCAAGTAATGATAGAAATGATTAGACTAAACGATATCTTATGATCCCACTCTAAATGGTATGACATTAAACCCATAATCATTGTCCCAAGTGTTTCTCAATGATAAAACCGCCTGGTCAACCGATTCAGAAAATTGCCATTGTAGTGGTTGTGACGATAGTTCTCTTGTCTCTGTCAAACAGTCTCCTCGTTCCATTTGCTTTGGGGATGACTGATGAGAAAGTTCAAGAGCTTCGAGGTCATATACACGATGGCATAGGGATAGTCTATAGCGTTAAAAACTTACATAAGGGTGATACTCTCTTTGTTTCTATGAATCAAATTGATGGAAATCTTGATCCTTTGCTTGGCATTTTAAAAGAACAAACAGATCGAAGTATTCTTCGAAATGAGGCAATGAGTGTATTGAATCAGGGCAGAATCAATCTCATCGAGGCTTTCGATCGAGTTGCTGATAACCATTTTGCGGCCTGGGACGATGATAGTGGAGACGGTTATAATGCGATGTTGGAATATCAGGTGCCTGCAGATGGCACCTATTTTCTTTTTGCGGGAAGTATGTTCACCAATCAGTATATATACACTCTTGACCCTCACTTTACCTCTGGCTCGTTCGACCTCTTGATTGGTCTCAATACTCCGGTTGCCATGACCGAGCAAAAGCCTGCTCAGGGTGATGAGATTGCCACTATCGACTCAACATACTATAAATTATTACCCCATATACAATTGCTCGAGCTAGGTTTAAGCGATGGTAATAACTTCACATTCTACTACCTGAGAAAGCTTCAACCAGGAGAAACGTTTTCTGCTCGACTGGAAAGTGATAACGGACAGCCCCTGCCTGCTATGTTTTTGAGTGACACCGCTGGTAAACCATTACTTTTTGCGGAGTCAGATGGTCGTGCTGTCACACTCAGTTATAAAAACGAGGGGGCTGACGCAGATCTGCTTCTCTCTATAGATGGCAGTGGTATCATGCCAATGGTGGAAGAGCAAAAATACCGTCTCATTTTAGGAATTAATACTGCATCTGGCATGAAGGACGTTACTGAAGATCAAGGTGAGCCGATTGTTAGAACGACTTCTCATGTCGATATAGGCTTGTCCATTGATCAAATCGTCAATGTGGATCAACAAAACGAGACATTCAGCGTCGTGGCATCTCTGCAATTGATCTGGCAGGAACCGGAGCTTGCCTTCAGTCCCGTTACATGCAACTGCTCTGTAAAAAAAATGCAATTGAGTGATCTCGTCTCACTTGCAGCAGAAAAGAAACTTATTCTGCCGGAAATTACCATTTTCAATCAGCAGGGAAAGCGGTGGTCTCAAAATGACATCGTCTTTCTCGATTCATCGGGCAAAGTCGCTTACAAGGAAAGATTTACCACGACACTTCAGGCACCTGATTTTGATTTTCAAAACTATCCGTTCGATCGGCAGCTGTTCAAGGTCCGTATTGACCTTAATGTGCCTATTGAAATTTTCTCATTTAAAGAGATCGAAAATCCGACTCAGCCGCTTGGTGAAGAACTTGGTGAGGAAGAGTGGACAGTTACCAAACATTTTTCGACAATCGAAGAGATCCCCTTTGATAATAATTTAAAAAAATCGCGATTCACCAGGACGATCGAAGTGCGCCGGCACTTAAATTTTTACATATTCCGAATTTTTTTGCCGTTATTTCTGATTATCAGCATATCATGGGTTATTTTTTTCCTCAAAGATTACGGACGTCAGCTCGAGGTGGCAAGCGGCAATCTATTGGTATTCGTGGCCTTTAATTTTGCCATTTCTGACGATTTACCTCGACTTGGCTATTTGACCCTGCTAGACAGAATTATTAATACAAGTTTCGGCTGTTCTGCTTTGGTGGTGTTGATCAGTGTTTTTCAGAAACGCCTTGAGGCGAAAGGGCAAATGGAACTGGCACATCGTATTGATACTGCTGTTCTGACATTTTACCCGCTCGTATATTTGTCTATGATCGTCATTGAATATTTCCTTTTGACTCGATGAAATTTACTCGTATACAGTTTATTCAAGACCTACTATAAATCAGAAACAGACGTCAAGAACAGTTGATCAGTGAACAGTCTTGCGAGCAGATGAAAACCGCGCGAGCGACACAGGCAGCAATATTCATTAATGACTACTCAATGAAAATCGATTAACCAAGAATATGGTGCCTAGGGGAAGGATCAGACCAAGGCTTGTTACGGTGAGCAAGAGAAAACCCAACTCGGAATAATCAGCCGGGGTAATCGTAATCCCTGTCTGCGGGTTGAGTATCTCACGGCTTATGATGAAAATCTGATTAAGATATTTGGTTCCAAGACTGCTCAACGAAAGAGCCAGATTGGTGAAAGACGCCATTACGGCAAAGAAGGTTGCTTTGAGATTGGCAGGTGCACTATTGGCGATCCAGGCCAGCATTGGTATCATGGCAACCTGACCAAGAGGTGATTCAATAGCTGTATCGACAATTGCGATAAATCGTGCATCGACAACACCATAAGTGAGCTTAGAGGTCCACTCATGAAGTCCATAGAACATGCCGATAATCGGAAGACTCAACAGTGAGCCAACAATCGTTAAAAAACCAACGACGTAAAAAATTGACTTTTCTGCCATGAAACGACGAAAGATAAACATCCCGAACAAGGCCAAACTGCTGCCAATCAATGACAGCAATGACATGAATTGCTGATCGAAACCAAGCTCATCAATCTGCCACCAGGAAGCCCCTGCCCCAGGACCAGGCAAAGCCCTAAAGACAAAAATGACGATTGCCGTCCCTACCAGGGTGTTGCGGGCAGATGGATTCAATTCTTGCAAAAGTTTATTCATTAAGAAAAGTACAATTGCCATTGATCCGGTAAAAATGATTTCCTGGTTGTAAGGGACCTGCAGCAAACCAACCGTCATGGTAAAAATGACGAATGTCAGACTTCCACCAAGAATCCACCAATTTGGTTTAACCGTTTTGTCTACTCCATTTTCCAAATTGACCACCTGCTCTTGATTGAGCCCCTGTCTTAGTAGTTTTCGTACCCTTGCTCGCTTGAGAATTTCTGCCAGTATCACCCCGCAGATTGAAATGAGAGGTATGAGCATGGCCATCTGGTAGATTTGGATATAAACTGAAACTTTCTGCTCCTCCATCATGCTGGCAACATCGTTAAAAAGAAGAATGTTAATCAATGACACCGCAATACCGCCACCCACTATGGCAACTCGTCCAAGCGTCTGCATAGTGGTGTGCATCAGCTTGAGGGTTTTGCTGTCAATTGGCATGCCGGAATCATCCAGCCTTGGCACGGCTTCAACGGTCATGGCATCGGCAACCACATCCTGAACCACATAGCCGACAGGAGAGAGGAGGGCTGAAAGAACAAACCATGCCTCCACTGTCATATAAGGGGTGAAAAGTGATGGTGCGCTGATTAATCCGAGCATGATGGCAAGGCTGGCAGCAATTAATGAAGCTCCAACAAAAACGAGAATCGATTTCCACCGCCAGATCAGATCCACCAGATGGCCCAAAGGCATCTTCAACGCCCAGGGAATGCCGGCCCAGAAACCGAGCATCGCTAGAAATTCCGCAGGAAGGCCAAGGTAATCCTTAACAAAAAATGTTCCTACGATGCCGGTTAATCCAGAAATACCTGCTGCCAGGTAAACCATCAGCGGCGGCAGGTAGGAGAGTCTTAAATGACGAAACAGCTCAATAATGTGACTGTCAAACCAATTCCACGTGCCTGTAGCTAAACGTTTCAAAAAAACACCATCAAGATTGTTTTTTACCATTGTTTCCAGTTACAATTGATGACGCTAACCCCTTACAGGCTAAGCTTGACGTCATTTAAACTTTTTATCCCTGCAGTTCTAAAGGGATGTAGAACGTGCTACTTTTCCATTGAACGAGCTGTGACACCATGAGCTGTCTTAAGGCTGAATTGCTATTTTGCTTTAGACAATTTATCCAGTATTACCGGTATAGCAGGCGGAACACGATCACTTGTTTCAGTGATATTACGAATCATTGACAAATGCGTGCCGCTGACGGTGAGATGCGGAACTCCTTTTAGCCGTGTTGATTCGACGCTAACCAATCCATCACCCAAACCATGGGTCATGGAGACCAGGTACCTGCGTATTTCAGCGATATCTGTTTGCTCAAGGGGTGTTATCTTTTGTTGCACGTGTCCCAGCACACTATCAATGTCATTCTCACTCCATGGACTAGTAATTCCGGCGATAACCTGCATGTCCACCCTTTCAGGATGCGGTCGGCTATTTAGTTCAGTGAGAAACCGGCTATCCGGTAATAGGTCAATCTTTGCTTCTCCAGCACCGTCAAGAATAGAGCCAAGCCAGTTAAATTCACCTTTGCTCAGACGGACGAAATGATCTTTCAATTCAGCAAATACTCGGAAGCGAGCTAAATGCGTACCGTGATTTGGCGTGCCCACCATAATCAGCAGTTCAACCTTGGGCACCAATCCGGTCTCTGTGGAATAATCGTAAGCTATCTCTGGACTGGTTAGCAGTTCTCTGGAAACAAGTCCTCCCATACTGTGGCCGACAATGGAAATCATGTCGACCCCGAGCTGTCGAAGTTGTCTTAATTCTTCAAAAAAAAGCAAGCTCGATTCGACCACTGGCTGGTCATTTGGGTACTGCAAAATCCAAACAGTGTGTCCCTGCTTGAGCAATTTCGGTGCTAGATTCTGCCAAACCTTTCCTGGGTCATCCAGACCATGAACTAGAATAACTGAGGTGCTATGACCTCTTGTGATACCAGTTATTTGACTATTCTCATTGAATGGAAATAAACCGACACTCTGAGAAAACCGCGCTGTCGGTTCCGGAAATGCGTTTTTTACCGTTTCCCGCAATTGGCTACGCAGTTCTTTCTCCTCTTCATAGTAAGAATGTGTATACACAAACCAGAAACCGGGGAGCAGGAGAGCTAGTGCAACCAACAAGATCCATTTGTTAGCTAAAATTTTCATTTAAAGATAGCTGATTTTGCTGTTAGATAGAACGGATACATAAAAGTATTAAAGCGTTTGCACAGTGCGACAATCTGTCGGGATCAGACATTAAACATTAGTGACTGCTTAAGAGATAAAAACAAAAAGAGCGGTTAAATAAAACCAGGTAGTGATCAGATTTAGTAACGCATTTGTTCTTCTCGAACAGATAATCAGTTTCTCGCATTGGCAAACATCATTTTTATCTGCTCCCTGCTGTCAACAAGTGCCTGGCGGTCAGTGTCAAATACTTCCAACGTCAGGGTATCATTATACCCTATCACCTTCAAACGATGCACCAAGTCGGAAAAATTGATGTTGCCCTGCCCTATTGGCAAATGTTGGTCCGACAAACCGTTGTTGTCGCTGAAATGTAGATGACCGATATGCTTGCCAAAACGTTCCACCAGTTCATTCATTCGGTGGCCACCGTGATCGTTGATATTGGCGTGACCGGTATCCAGGGTAAGTTTCAGTGATGGAAAATTACGTAAAATTTCATCCATATCTGCAGGTTCAACACCGAGAAGATTGCGTGGAAACATATTTTCCAGACAAATAGGCAGATTCAATTCATCTGCGGCGTTGACCATTTTTGACAAAAAATCAAAGGCGTATGTTTTGACGGTATCGACAACAAAACCACCCATGCCGGAAACCATGCTGGGGTGCATCACAACTTTCAAAGCCCCGAGCTCTGCAGCTAAGTCAAGAGATTTAAGCATCTCATCGACAGATGCTTGCCTGATGCTTTCAGTGAGATCAGCTGTCGAGACAAAAGTCGGCAAATGACAGACTAATCCCAGACCACATTGCAGCAGTTGCTGTTTGATAGATGTTTTGGCCGAGAATAGAACATCATACTGGGCCATAGGAGGATCCATTGCAAGTTCCAGATAATCGAAACCCAGTCTGGCAAATGCATCTATTTCCTTATGAAGAGGTATTATCGGAAAATTCATGGCCCCAAATTGCATATGAAATCTCACCTATGGCTAATGGATAAAACCTGAATCCGTGACGGCTTTGTATCAAATTACAAGTAACTAACTGTTGTTGTCATAAAAAATATCTTATGCATTGGGTGGCCGGTTTCACCCCGCCGTCCTTCGGGGCGCCCGATAACACGACATCTGCTGTGTTGACAACTCGTTGATATACCCAAGTATTACCAACATTTTTGCCGCCTTGCATCTGTAGTGTTCTTGGACGCTCACGGATTCAGAT
>JABDPQ010000052.1 GCA_013042695.1 Desulfobacterales bacterium
TAAAGATTGGCATCGGCAGGCCAGGAATAGGGGAGACACATCCTGATATGGAAGTTGATAAATTCGTATTGTCGAATTTTTCAAGTACTGAGACTTTATTGATTAAGGATCGTTTTGATCTGCTTGAGGAAGGGCTTAGCACATGGGCAGCTGGAGATGTTAATCGAACGCTTAGTATTCTAAATAGCCTGAAATAGACACCCTTTCGACTACTCTTTTGTGCTGTCGACAATTCATATTCGGGCTGGCAGAGTTGAAACAATCGGTAGAGATGTTCGTCATAAGACACATGCAAGCTTTCAGCATCAGGTGGATTTCTTAAAATGTGAGGTCTTTTCCTGTTATTTATGTTATACTAGTCATTCGTTTGCATAGGCCAGACAGAGTTCAGACAAGTTTTCCTTAATGATCCGAACAAGAAATACTGCGTAACTGCTATTTATTTAGCTGAACCATATGTGAGTAATGTGTTCAGACAAATAGTGGTGAACTATTGTTATTATCTCACATAGACCGAGGGTGATTGTAGTGTTTGCTGAAGGTGATATGGCTGTCTATCCAGCACATGGTGTTGGCGTTATTAGATCGATTGAAACACAGAAAGTTGCAGGAATTGATCAGAAATTTTACGTGCTTGAAATATTGGGTAATTCAATGAAAATCATGATTCCCACCTCCAGCAGTAAAACTGTCGGTTTGCGCTCCATTGTTAACAAAAAACAGGCATTGGAGGTCATTGACATCCTTAAGGATAGAGCTATCGAAATAGACTCACAGACCTGGAATCGCCGATATCGTGATTACATGGAAAAAATAAAAACGGGTTCCATTCATGAGGTTGCTGCCGTACTTCGCGATTTATTTCTGTTGAGTGTGGATAAAGACCTTTCATACGGCGAGCGCAAGATGCTTGATACTGCTAAAAACCTTCTTGTCAAAGAGCTTTCTTTAGCCCAGGAAGTTGAAGAGGATCAAATTAGCAATAAAATTGATAAGATTTTTTCATAATATAAAGGTTTTAAAATCAAGGAATTCTTAAAACGCGATACTATCATCTGACGGTATGGAGCAAACAGGCTTATTGTCAGATTCCGGTTGGTTTCACCTTACCGTCTCAGAATTACACCGCACAATTCGTCTTGACCACTATCTGGTGCAGGAATTAGTCGGATTCTCTCGTTCACAGATAAATGGTTCAATCAAGTCCGGTACTATATTGGTCAATGATGCGAAGGTAAAAGCTGGACATCGCCTTAAGCAAGGAGATGTAATCACAGGATTTATTTCAGAAAGGGTATCTGGCAAGAGGCCGGGGCCCCAACGCGTTGATTTTGGGATACTTTATGAAGACGACTGCCTGCTTGCACTCGCCAAACCTCCTGGCCTTGTCGTTCATCCTGGAAGCGGAAACCATGATAAGACGCTGATCAACGGATTACTCTATGAGTATCCTGAAATAGCTGGAATAGGGGATGAATCGCGGCCCGGAATTGTTCACAGACTCGACAAAGACACATCGGGCGTCATGCTGGTAGCAAGGAAAAAAGAGGTCCATAGATATCTCGCCAAATCATTTAAAGACCGCCAGATCGACAAATGTTACCTGGCGCTTGTTTATAAAACGCCAAGACAATCAAGCGGTCGCATAAATGCCCCCATTGGCAGGCATCCGGTGAACCGCCAGAAAATGACGGTACGTGAAACTGGCGGCAGGCATGCGGCAACAAACTGGAGAATCAAGGAACCTTTCGATCAATTTAGCTTACTGGAGATCTTAATTGAGACTGGCAGAACGCACCAAATTCGAGTCCATATGGCTCATCTTGGGCATCCAGTAGCTGGCGACGGGTTATACGGTCCTCAGACTGGCGACACGGTTTTTCCCCGACAGATGCTCCATGCCTGGAAAATATCCTTTAACCATCCCCAAACCGAGGAGCGCATAACTATTGAGGCCCCGCTTTTTCCAGACTTTCAGATTATTCTAGATGAAATGAGGAAAAGACATTGTTAATTGGCGTGACCGGCTGCATTGGGGCAGGAAAAAGCAGTGTTGCTCGTATGCTTGGAACCATGCTTGACGGGGTTTATCTCAGCACAGACCAAATATGTGCCGAAATGCTGGAGCGCGACAAACAAGGATATACAGAGGTGGTTGATTTATGGGGTAAAAAATTTCTTGATGAACAGGGAGATATAAATCGAGAGATAGTGCGAAAAAAGGTTTTTGATAACCGAGAAATTCGCCGACAACTCGAATCGATACTGCACCCTCTGGTCCGAATGAGGTTGAAGCAGCTCAGAGATTCAAAGGGTGCAGGTGATTTTATTGTTGCTGAAGTTCCACTGCTTTTCGAGACTGGCTGGGAGAAAGATTTTGACTGGGTAGTTTCGGTATATGTTCCTGCTGAACTCTCGGTCAGCCGTGTTATGATGCGGGACAAAACGAGTGAGCACGATGTCAAGGCAATACTTGCTGCCCAGCTAGCACCCGAAATTAAACGAGATCGAGCCGACTCGGTGATTGACAATACGCGTGATCGCGCTCATACGGAGAAGCAGGTACGAATTCTTGTTTCCTTGCTACAACAATCCGATCGGTCTATTTCTGCCAAATAAGAAATATACTAAAATACTTGACACCGTCACTGAGAGCACGTATAAGGGAGATGCGTACATGAATTAACCCCGCCCTAACATAATCTTATAATATCTTAATATACAAAATCCATATACACTAAATACACTAATTGATTTTTTAAATTATTCGTTTGAGTATCTGAAAAGCTACTTCTAATCTGACCGCCATCCGCTATTTATAACCAAACAGATACGATTAGATGAAAAAGAGACACGTCACATGCATGTGAAAGGTGTTCTGATTCTTTTCATCTGAGTTTTATCGTTGCTTAAACATAAAAAGAAAGCCTGATCAGTGCATTGTTATTAATCTGATTTTATATAATGATAACGTATGACTAGCTATATTATTGCCCAGCCGCTAAATAGGAGAATAGGAGAGAAACATCGTGATGAATCTGGCGGAGCTTAAGTTAAAAAAAATAGATGAACTCGTTCAACTTGCTCGTGAGTTAAAAGTCGAGGGCTTTAGCTCCATGCGTAAACAGGAGTTAATATTCGCCATCCTCCAGGCCCAGGCCGATAAGGAAGGAAAGCTTAGAGGAAATGGTGTTCTCGAAATACTTCCTGACGGCTTTGGCTTTTTGCGTGCTCCAGATTATAACTACCTGCCCGGACCTGACGACATTTATGTTTCTCCCTCTCAAATACGTCGTCTCAGTTTAAGAACAGGTGACGTTATCGATGGTCTCGTCAGAGCCCCGAAAGAAGGCGAGCGATATTTTGCTCTGCTCAAGGTCGAAAGTGTCAATTTCGATCCACCTGAAGCGGCAAAGCAGAAAACGCTTTTTGGCAATCTCACGCCTCTGCATCCTAATGAAAAATTTGAGCTTGAATGGCAACCAGACAATTTCTCAATGCGGACAATGGATATGTTTGCACCTGTTGGCAAAGGACAGCGAGGCCTGCTTGTCTCTCCTCCGAGAACAGGTAAAACTGTGTTAATGCAGAAAATAGCCAACTCAATTGCCCGAAATCACAAAGAGGTTTATCTCATTGTTCTGCTTATTGATGAAAGACCAGAAGAGGTGACCGAGATGCAGCGTACTGTAAGAGCTGCCGAGGTTGTAAGTTCAACTTTCGATGAACCGCCTCAAAGACATATTCAGGTTGCAGAAATGGTCATCGAAAAAGCTAAACGACTGGTGGAACACAAAAAAGATGTTGTAATCCTGCTCGATTCTATTACCAGGCTTGCTAGAGCCTACAATACTGTCACTCCTGCAAGTGGCAAGATTCTCTCTGGAGGTGTGGAGGCAAACGCCCTGCACCGACCAAAACGGTTTTTTGGTGCAGCAAGAAATATTGAAGAAGGCGGCAGTTTGTCAATTCTAGCTACAGCGCTCATTGAAACTGGCTCGAAAATGGATGAGGTCATCTTTGAAGAATTCAAAGGTACTGGAAACATGGAACTGATTCTTGACCGAAAAATGGCTGATAAGCGAATTTTTCCTGCAATTGACATCAAACGATCAGGAACCCGAAAGGAAGACCTTTTACTCAAAGAAGAGGTCCTCAACCGAGTGTGGATTCTAAGAAAATTACTCGCTTCAATGAATCCGGCAGATGGTATGGATTTCCTTGTCGACAAACTTAAACAGCAGAAAACCAACAAAGAATTCCTTGATTCTATGAACGGTTGACCGGAGTTATTTCTTACGATCAAGAGGCTCCTCGTGACTGGTGCAACCGAACAATAGTTCTTGTAATTTTCTAATAACACATTATTATTACCGCCCTGTGTTTTGATTTTATATGTATTGGTATGTAACCTAATGATGAAGCTTTCTGGAGGGCTAAGGGATCATATGAAGAAAGATATACACCCTAAATATGGTACTATTACAGCCGTGTGTGCTTGTGGCAATGAGGTTGAGATTGGCTCTGTACTCCCTGAGTTGAAGGTCGAGATATGCTCTGCCTGTCATCCATTTTTTACTGGAAAACAGAAACTGATAGATACTGCTGGACGTATTGAGAAATTTCGTAAGCGCTATGCGCAGCATTACGACAAAAAGGAAGACGCCTAAGACGTTGTAAACCAATGTTGTTTTTTATTTACCGGATGTTTGCAGTCCACAGTAGTGCTAAACATTACTGTGGACTTTTTTCTTTTTCATGTTTTTACATACCTGCTGCTGAGTAATCTCATGTTAGAACAATTTCATGATATTGGTGACAAACTTGCAACACTTGAGGGCCGCTTGTCAGACCCGTCATTGATGAGCAACCAAAGTGAATATCAACGGGTTGTCAAAGAACATGCACATTTGAGCAGGCTTGCTGAACTCAAAGATT
>JABDPQ010000484.1 GCA_013042695.1 Desulfobacterales bacterium
ACCATCTCCTGATCGGTATTGACCTGCTCCGGGTTGCCACCCAGGGGGTGGCTGTTGGCCAGCTTTTTCCCAATCCTTGCCATACATGTCGTAGAGTTTTCGTTTTTCTGAGTCCTTCAAGACCTCCTGAGCTTCGTTTATTTCTTTAAAACGAGCCTCAGCGTCCTTGTCCTTGTTGACATCAGGATGATATTTGCGTGCAAGCTTCCTGTAAGCTCGCTGTATGTCATCCACTGAGGCCTCTTTTGTAATACCAAGTATCTTGTAATAATCTTTGTATTCCATATTTTAAAGATATTGCCTTAATTATTTTAATTGCTGAAATACTGCCACCGTGCTTCTTTTTTACAGCTTCTCAAATTTCTTGCTAAGACCACTTCATGCAGTAAGGTGAAAATCTCACTTCTTAAGACGTTTTGTAATACGCTTATAGGTTTCTTTCAGTTCCTCACCTATAATTCTTGCATCAGAAAGCAACTCATTTGATGTTTCAACTACGTTACTGTTAATGTCGGATGCTTGTGCTTTCAATTGCTGCCACTTTTTCTCAGCAGCCTCAAATTCTACTTTGGCATCTTTTGTGGCAAGGTGCATTTTAAGTTTCAGCTCATCCCGCTCAGTTTTCAATTTATTAACGATATTAGTTACTTCTTCTTTAACTTTCATAATTAGCCTCTTCTGAATAATTATATGTGGTGAAACTGACGCATGTAATATAATCACTCAATTCCATGGTTATAACTTTTTTGATTCAATTTCAACCGGTGAACACCCACCCCCATCGGTTGATTAACGATGAGTGCACGAGACCGGTTTTTTCATGTCAATGGCCAGAGAAGTGGTAGAATGAGCATCAACACAGCAAGGATCAGAAGAATAACCGGCAGCAGTAGGGCATCGCCAAATTGCAGTTGCAGATTACGCAATCCGGTTCGAATAACCTCTCCCTTGCGCCAGACCGCCAGAACCGTGAGACCAAATTTCTCACGAAAACTAATCTCCTGCAATGTCTGCCCCGATAGCACTGAATGCGGTGACAGCACGACCTCAACCATACCGACACGCTCATCTTCGAGGATGGATATGTCCTCTGTACCCGCCTGATCTTTGACAAAAAACCACTTCAAGACCCTGTAGAAAAAGAACGGTAACCAGGTCAGTCAAACCTGAAACTACTAACCTTTCACCGGGCTCAAATCGAACTGCAGAGGTTGGCATCTCAGCAGTCCCATCTTTTCTTATGACGCTCAACATCTGCACATCAAGCGAATCACCAAGACAACTCTCAGAGATCGTCATGTCTACCAGGCGAGACTGATCAGGTATGCTGAGCAAACGCTCCTTACGGCCTGTCTTCCACGTGGAGTCGCTTTCATCTTCATCAATAATTGTTGCCAGCTGTATCCCGCTCTCAGTGGCCAATTCTTCAAAGCTCCGTATCGGGCCATAAACAATCAGGCTGTCATTTACGTTGAGGGAAAGTGATTTGATCTTTTCACCTATATCAGCGCCTGCTCGCTGAACGTTAATAACACTGACTCCAAAACGATTACGAAAATCAAGCTCGGAAAGGGTGCTGCCAATAAAGGCACTGTCTGAGGTGATTCTCATCTCGGCTACTGCCATATTCATCATGCGAAGCGTGACTTCGTCTGAATCGATGCTAACTTCAAGCAATTGTCCCCAACTATTCATCTCGAGAATTCCGGCATCACCACCTAAAACCTTTGTTAAGAGACGAGAAACACTGATCAATCATATTACTTTTTTGAAGAAGAGCAGATCATAAAACAATGGTAAAAGCTACCATTAAGCTCCCTTTTTACAACTGTTGCGCAACATGCAACCCATATATACTATTGTATTGCGGCAATGAGTTGAACCACTCCAATAGTTTTCTTAGGTATTGGTAGTTAAAAGTTCATCATTGCCTGGAAATGAGACAGTTGAAAGCAAAAAATAATCACAAGGCAAGAGAAGAAATAGCAAGACAACACTAAACATTATTAGAACTGATTAAGGAGAATATCATGAGTATGAGAGGTGAAATAATTTCTGGGGAATATCAAAAAATGGTATGGGTACATGACAAGAATGGAAAAGAATATGCCTGCTATGTGAATGATTTAAAGAAAAATTTAAAAAATAAAGAAGATTTAAGTGATGAAGAGAAACAGCAATGTTTAGATTTGAGTCAAGTTGTTGGGGAAAGTTGGTAATTAACGAGAAGTTAAGTCGCGTCAACTCTACCAACCCCTTGATGTTTTAAACATTAAGGGGTTTTTTTACGGCAATTAAAGGTGACGTGCCACATTCATTATGAGATTTTCTAATCAAATGTGAAAGATATCTATATTAATCGTATGTATACGGCTTGTTTTGTACACACCTTTGAGAAGTCAAAAGAAGGGTCGTTCTGAAAGCACTTTATTGAAGATAAAGATGTGTTGATTGAATATTTCTAAGGCATTAGAATATCTCTCAGATATTTTAATGCCTTTTTTTCGTAAAAATATAAATATCCTAGAATTTATTTACGCTATGACCGCGCTGAGAATTCGATCCCTGCTGATTTTGCTAATCATTCAAGTCATATGGATAAGCGGCTTGCTTAATGCATCGGAAGCAGTCATCAGTGACACTAAAACAGAAATCATTGAATTTAATTCTGCTTATCGGAGGGATATTCAAAAAGTCATTGATAGCTTGAGAACTTCTCCTGATATAGAAGCAGTTAGGAGAAGTAAGCAGGAAATAAAAATCTCCATTTCCGGGTTCAAACAACAGATCAGTGCTGTTCAAAGAGAAATATCACAATTAGATAATGCACTTCAAGGACTGGGCAAGAGCAGTTCAGATGGACAGGCTGATAGTACGAGCGCACTCTCTGAACTTGTGGCGCTGAAGCAGAAGAAAGAACTGGAGCTTGCCGAACTCAGACTGTTGCTGATGACTTCAGAGGAAGTCATTGACCAGTTGGATAGCTACATTGAGCGGGAGCAAAAAGAAAACCTGTACTATCGAGACATACCGTTATGGCAAATTATTTCCAGTCACGAGGATGAAGAGATTGGAACCTTAGAAAAGCCAGCTAGCGTGCCGTCAAACTCCACCGGCACAATGCTCTTTCTTGCTTTGCTAACTGCAGCATTCCTCATTTTTTCGCGCCTTCAGCAAACAAGAGCATTCATTACATCGAAAATTACCAGAAGCAATACAATCTATTTGCTGACCTCACTTCTTTACAGGAGATCGATGCTCTTCAACGGCTACTTGGGAGCAATCTGCGTTCTGATTATCTTCATCTCTCTCTTATTGCCCATTTTCTCCAGATATCATCTCGTTGTGCTTACTGCTTTATTCTTGTTCTACTGCACGGTAATCAATTTGCTTTTAGAGACGGTTATTCCCCGTTTTATTCCAGATACTGATGAAAACCTGGAACAGATAGCAAAGCAAAAAAGTGGACTAACCCTTTACTCATTCAGCATCATATCTGCTTTGAATATTGTTGGTTCTTCTTCATTATTCTATCATTTTTTTCAAGGAAGCGTTCGCCATTCGATACAATCAGTATTGCTTTTAATTTGGCTGATAAGCCTCTTTTTTTTGACCCTCTATGTCTGCAAGATTTATATCCCTGCATACCTGAAGCAGAGTAAATTGACAGCTATTATATCTCTTCTCATTTTATTCTGCCTTGAACTATTCGGTTACAGAAATCTTGTAGATCATATTATTGCCACCATTGGCTATACCTTCAGTATCCTGGCTGTTTCATTGATATTATACGATGCTGTTGACATCATTGTTGCCGTTATCAAGATATCCAGAGACAAATTTCTGGATTTCTTAGATATAACAAAAGTCGAAGCGAGTCGTTCGCTGAATACCCACAAAATCCTCCGTATCGGGCTTAAGGCTTTTATCATTATTGGAGCCGTGGTTTTGATACTGACCCAATGGGGTATCACCAACGCTGACAACGAGCGATTGCGAGAATTTTTCTTCAACGGTTTCCAAATCAGTGGTTTTACCATCGCTCCCGCCCGTATTGTCCTCGCCCTGCTCGTGTTTGTCCTGGGCTGGCCGACAATAGAGTACATCAAAAAAATTATCGATCGTGAGTGGCTGCAATCGGCCAATATCTCAGAAAGCTCCCAAGATACTTTTCTCACCTTATCAGGCTATGTCGGATTCGCAGTATTACTGATCATCGTGCTCGGACTAGCTGGAATTAAGCTGACAGGACTTACCGTAATCATAGGGGCACTCTCGGTCGGCATCGGCTTTGGTTTGCAGAATATTGTCAATAACTTCATTTCTGGACTGATCCTGATGTTTGAGAGGCCCATAAAAAAAGGAGATTGGATTCAAGTTGGGGCAACCGAAGGATACGTTAAAAAAATCAGTATTCGTTCTACAATTATTCAAACATTCGATCGTTCAGACGTCATCGTGCCTAACTCGGAGTTGATATCTAATCAGGTCACAAATATGATGCTTGACGATGTTCGCGGCAGATTGAGAATCTCGGTAGGTGTTGCATACGGAAGTGACACTGAACTCGTGCAGCAACTGCTCTATGATGTTGGGCGTTCTCACGAACAAGTCATCACGGATGGCTCCGCTCCTGAGCCAAGGGTCTATTTCCAGGCGTTTGGGGACAGTTCACTTAATTTTGATTTGTTATGCCATCTGAAAGATATCGATTTTAAAATAATCGTACGCAGTGCATTGCATTTGGCAATAGATAAGGCGTTCCGAGAACATGGTATAGAAATTCCATTTCCTCAGCGTGATATACATGTCAAGAAAAAACAGGAATTATCATCTCAAGGTACAGATAAATGAGCCGTGATGAACCATTTCAGATTTTGATTATTGACGGCAACGGTGGTGGTGAATTCCTGGAAATTGACAACTTGGAAGACGTAATTGAATCACATGATCATCTCATCTGGGTTCATTTAAATTATAGCCAGACCGCAGCGAAAGATTGGGTGATGAGCGCTTCCTGGCTTGATACTGTCATCAAAAAAAATCTCCTCGATGATGACTCAAGGCCGCGCTGCATTACTTATCAAAATGGCCTATTCCTCTCACTCCGTGGAGTAAACCTGAATCCTGGATCTGATCCGGAGGATATGGTGGCGGTGAGACTTTGGGCTACAGAGCGATGTATCATTTCCTCGAACCGCAGAAGGCTTATTTCTCTTGAGGATATCAAGGAGTCTCTGCTTAATAAAACAGGCCCATATTCTGCGGCAGGTTTTATCACGCGATTGATTGATCAGCTTGCGTTTCGGGCGGAGGTCGTCATTGAGCAGCTCGAGGACACTTTTGAGCAAGTGGAGGACGATCTCTCAACGATTAAGAATAAAGAGCAACGGGCGCAGATTTCTGATCTTCGGCGGCAGGCAATTCGTCTCAAGCGATATTTTGCACCTCAAAAGGAGGCTTTAACCCACCTGCTGAACGATTCACCTTCATGGCTTGCAAAGAGCGATAAAATACATGTACGAGAGAGCATAAACAAATTCAATCGCTACCTGGAAGAGCTCGATTCTATTAGAGATCGAGCCATTGTCGCCCAGGAAGAACTCCTCGGTAAACTTTCCGAATTGCTCAATCAACGCATGTATGTGCTAACGCTTGTCGCTACTCTCTTCCTGCCATTGGGTTTCCTAACCGGTCTGCTTGGCATCAATGTGGGAGGTATACCGGGTGCGGAAAACCAGTACGGTTTCATTATAAGCAGCATGGCGATAATACTCATTGCCATCTGCATGATTTTATTCTTAAAATTCAAAAAATGGTTCTAGCCTGATTTCAACGCCGATTTTCCTTGCACAATCCAGGGTGAAAGAGTAAATACGCTCAGCTTTTGTTTTATAACGTATTTTCTACGTTCTCTTTATTTCTAACAATATGTTATCATTAATTATTTTTAATTATTAGCGGCGATGGAAATTTTATATTCAGTGCAAAGCACAGATTGGTTATATGCGGGTCTTGTCTTTTTGGCCCGCTTAACTGATGTGTCTCTTGGAACGCTGCGAACAATCGCAATCGTGCACGGTAGAACATTTATGTCGTTTTGGCTCGGTTTCGTTGAGTCTGCGATATGGCTTGCAGTGGTTTCCACTATTGTCCAGACCGTACATCAGCAGCCCTTGCTTGGCATAATCTATGCCTTCGGCTTTGCGTCCGGGAACCTTGTAGGAATTAAGATTGAACAATTCATCGCAATGGGGCACCTGATACTCAGAATCATTACCAGAAATAACTCTGAAGAGATTGCTTCCAAGATAAGACAGCGGGGACACGGGGTTACTACATTTGCAGGTGAGGGAAAATCCGGCCCGGTGACTGAATTGTATGTGGTCTGCAGGAGACGAGATCTTAAAAGATTGCTATCTATGGTCCTGGCTCTTGACAGCGAGGCATTTTACGTTACTGAGCAAGCAGGATCAGTAAGTAATGTCTATCGTCCTATCATGCAGCCATCAACGGGCTGGCGGGCAATTCTTAAAAAGAAATAACACTATCTCATTCTAGACTGCTCATGAGGACTTATGAATAATTCATCAACACCTTGGGAAACGATCAGCGAGCTGTTACAAAGCGGCACGAGACCAGAATTGGCACGATTTATTGATTCTCTTGGCTCTTATGAAACGGCAAGAGCCATTTCTCGTCTCACAGAAGAAGAACAACAAAAACTTTTTTCCCTGCTCAGTCCGGAAGATGCAGCGGATGTTATTGAAGGTGTTTCTGAGGCACAAGCAGCTGACATGGTGGAAAATCTACCATCAGATCAGGCAGCTGCTATAATGGAAGAATTATCCAGCGACCATCTCGTTGATGTATTAGGTGAGATGGATGACGACATAAGTGATTCAATTCTCGCTAAAATGGATAAAGAAGATGCTGATGAAGCAAGAATGCTCTTAAATTACGCTCCCGACTGTGCCGGTGGGCTTATGATTTCCGAGTTTCTCTCTTTTCGAATTGATCAGACCATACAGGATGTTCTTGATGATCTGCAATCAAATCAAGCCAAGTATGGTGACTATAATGTCCAATATATTTACGTCGCTGATCATAGCGGCAAACTTGACGGGGTTTTGCGTATGCATAATCTGCTCTTCCCACCCCGGAATACGCTTCTTGCTGATATAATGATCCGCTCTCCTCTATTGGTAACAGACAATGCGCCTCTTGAGGAACTCAGAAGTTTTTTCGAGGAACATCGGCTTTTTGGTGTGCCAGTTGTAAATACTAAGCAGCAGATGGTTGGCGTCGTTTTGCCCAGTGCTATTGAAGAGGAGGTTAATAAACAGAAAACACGAGCCTTTCTGCGATTAAGCGGTATCATCGGGGGGGAAGAATTTCGAACCATGCCCCTGGCGATTCGTTCCAGCCGCCGTCTTTCGTGGCTCAGCATTAATATCGTTCTTAACATCATGGCGGCAAGCGTCATTGCTCTGTACCAAGATACTTTGGCTGCAGCCATTACTCTTGCAGTATTTTTACCGATGGTGAGTGACATGAGCGGCTGCTCCGGCAATCAGGCTGTTGCGGTTTCAATGCGGGAACTCTCTCTAAGACTGGTCAAGCCGAAAGAAATTATCTGGGTTTTACTCAAAGAAGCTAAAGTTGGTATTATCAACGGGATAGTGCTTGGCCTGCTGCTTGGAACCGTGGCATATCTCTGGCAGGGAAATATTTGGTTAGGAGTTGTTGTTGGCGGAGCTCTAGCAGCCAATACCCTTGTCTCAGTCACCCTGGGAGGAGCATTGCCTCTCATACTAAAGAGGGTAAAAATGGATCCAGCTTTGGTCTCAAGTCCGCTATTAACCACTGTCACCGATATGTGCGGATTCTTTTTCGTATTAAGTTTTGCCGCAGCTGTCTTACCAAAACTATGAGCTACTACCTATCCTGATCGTGCTTAGTTAGTCTCTTCCAGGGCATGATACAACTTCAACTGCTCGAGCAATTTAGTGAGCTGTTCTGTTGTCTGGTAGCGCCCTTTGGCGAAGACACCATAATCTCCCCCACCCGCCATGGCTGAAGCAAAACGGGTAGAATTGGCGTAGAAAAGCCAGATAGTGGTCCACATCCGTTCTGTCTTTTCATCAAAGATATTCTGCCCCTGAGGCAGACCGCTTTCAAAACTTCCACCCCAGACATCCATGAGTATCTTGGTTGCCTCATAGGTCATGTCGTTGGTTCGTTCTATGGTATTGTCGAGCCGCAGAAAGTGGTTTTCCACCCATTGAGTAGAGTGGCATGAAAGGCATACCGCCTTCATTCTGTCGTTATGCTCATCCTGTTGTTCCTTGCTGAGCACATACTTGGCAACCGGTTCACCATTGAGCTCCACTGCCAGAGGAAGCCCTTCAGAATTTACCACATTTTCCAGATTCGCATCAAGTGGGTGGGGATGAGCGTAAGGTACACCAAAGAGACGCCAGCTGAGTCGATCGTTGTATTGATGGGTTCGTTCAGCGACGACCGTCTCGTCGGGTGAGACAAGCAGGCTTGCATGGCAGGCGGCGCAGGTCGGTGCAGTGAAATCAACACCAACCGTCCAGGGAACCTTATTGAACTCGAATTCACTCTTTTTTGAGTTAAAGATATTGCCGTGTTTGCTGACCTCATACACCTTGTAAGCCGGGACATCAGGCCCCTTGTGACATTCTGAGCAGGTAAAGGGTTTACGGGCCATTTCAATTGAGAACGCATGCCGACTATGGCAGGAGGTGCAGGCTCCTTTGCTGCCATCGGGATTGATGCGGCCGACACCCTGGTTAGGCCACCCTTCCAGGTCGGGGAATTCAAGTTCACCATAGTCGGTATCGCGTGTAATAAGCCCTTTGACTTCAACTTTTGTACCATGACAGTAGAGGCAGGACTCATATTCGGTAAGCATGTCGCCCTCACCAATTGTCAGTTTTTTGTCCTTATAGGTATAGTGATTGTTCACTACCTTGGTGAAATCCTGGTATAGCGTGTTATCGACCAGGTTTCCATAGGCATGCGACATGATGTTTTTAGCGTACTGCTCGGCCTCGACACTATGGCACGTAGCGCAATCAGCCGGGCTGACGATCACATTGATTTCGTAGCCATTGTGCTCAAAGGCGTCCTGATGCTGATCAGTCCGCAGCCCATGACACTCATAACAACCAACAGCTATCTGCTGCAGCTCGTCAGGGATGTTCTTGGAGGAGACACGACTCTGCAATGCTGGTTTTGTTAAGCCTTCGGCGGGGGATACTTTACTGTGCCGACTCTGCAGCCAGGATGAAACCAATCCGGGATGTAATTCTGAGTGACAGCTGAGGCAATCCTCGGTTTCCGCACTAAGATTGAGATCCTCACCATAGAGGTTCGCACTGATCATACACATCACTATTCCCACAACAAGTTGCGCCATTTGCTTCATCATATCCTCCGGTTACCAATAGGCTTAATGGCCCGACAACCATCGATGAAAAGTACGACAGCGTAGCCATGTAAACTCTTAATAATACTTGAGTAAATACTTGTTACTGTTTAACGCACAGTGGAGGGGAAAAGCAACGGGAAATCTCATTATGGTGTATTATCTGCTCAAGATATAGAAGGATTCAAGTAAGTCAATGCGAGTCACATTGCCAGAAAACAGCTCAAATCCACGTGGCGAAAAATATCCACGATTGCGGCATCATGATGGGAATTAAGGATAACTCGAACAGAGATCATGAAAGGATACCCCAGCAAGGTTTTCGACAGCAGTTCCCAGTACAGCGTTGATTTTCGAGCTTGTAAATGGTGGGTGAGCAAAGAGAATACGAATTCTTTTCATCGTATGTGAGCTCTTGCGCTCCTTTAAGTAGATTAGTTTGACGTGGTTTGCAGAAGGAACATGAGCCCGAAGATGGCCACGCCAAGCCCGCAAAGAAATAGTCCCCCTGAAGCAAATGTTCCAAAAACATCAACCAGATATCCGACCACAAACGGACCGAGAAAACCGCCGACTTCAGCCACGCAAAAGAACACGCCAGTGGCTGATCCCAGATATTTTGAGGCAACCTCCGGTGTTTCCATCAAACTCAGTACTAAAAGCGGCATCAGGCAGGGGCCGGAAAGACCAAAGAGCAGCAAACCTGGTACTGCCGGCCATTGCATGATCACTACCCAGATTATCGATAATCCGGCTAAAAGCGCCATCAGACCAATGAGCCAGCCCCGATAATGAGGCTGCACGAATCTTGGAAAGATCAACACTGAAGGAATACTGGTCAGAAAGGGCAGCGCAGAGGCTATCCCTGCTTTGGCAGGAGACATACCTGTATTTTCCAGGATTTTGGGCAGCCAGGCGAAATAGCCATGCATAATGCCAAAGGCTAAAAGGCCCGATAACAAAATCAGCCGTACACTTCGCACCTTAAACAGATCTGCAAGCATGGCCAGAACATTAAAACGCTCGGTTGGCGCCCCGGTATCGGCTTCTCTGGTAAATCCCCACCATAGTCCGGCAAAAACAAAGGTCATCACCCCGTAGCAGACGAAGGTCATTCGCCAGCTATAATTGGTAAGCGGCATAACCACACTGTTTGTGAGAGCCAGCGATGCCATGCCGCCAATCCACGGGCCAGTGGTATAGATTCCTACGGCTGTGCCACGCTCTTTGCCGGTAAACCATGTAGCAATGGTTTTCGGACAGCCAATGGAAATCATCGGGCCGCCGACACCAAACAGGGCAACAAAGAATAACAGCGAGAAAAAACCACTGGACGCAGAACGAAGTACAGATGATAAACCGATAACCAGAGCCCCGAAAAAGATAGCGCGTCGAATTCCCCAGCGATCCATGATCACTCCTGCCGTAATTGCCAGGACGATATAGGTCATCTGCCAGGATCCAAGCACAAAACCCATTTGGCCATAAGACATCTCAAGATCGCGAATAATTGGTGTTACCAGGGGAGAAGCAGATCTTGTGACCACCCCGAAGGAAAAGTAAAGCAGCCAGAGCAGTGCCAGAATCAGCCAGCGATAGGGTTGCTGATGCGATGGCACCTCATCCGGAGTATCTTTGAGTAAGCTATCCGGTTGATTATTGGAGGTGCTGGTCATGGTGTGTAATTATCTTTGCAGCACGATAATAGGTGACTACGGACGAAAGCTATAATCACCCGAATGCCTCTATCGCTGTTTTCAATTCTTTGTAGGTCTTGCCGTACTCTTCAAGTGTTACCCCTTTCTTAAAGGCATCCCAGGCTTGCCTGAGGCTGGCTGCACCGCCCTTTGGCCCCATGGGATGCTCAAAGACACCACGCCCGGGTACGATACCAAAATCAATAGTCTTCAGCGTTTTGTGAATATCCAGCGTCGTTGCAGCCCACTGACTTCCAGCAGGAACGGGTAAACAGGGTTTCAGATTACCCGCAGGTTTCAGACACTCTTCTACATTTTCCAATACCTCCTGATCAGAGGTCCTCATCCTTGCCCCCAGGCCAGGAAAGATTATCGAATCAAAGCCGACCATTCGCTGAAGCGTAATAATGACGTTTGAGTCAATGCCATAATAGGGGACTCTGGTGAACGGGGCTATCATGTCAAAATGAGCCACCAGGGGCACCTGGGTATGCCGACGAAGCATGCGAATAGAGCTCAGCCCTACCGTCATTGCATTGACCATCAGGGCATTGGCCCCGTTTTTCACGCACATATCGTGCAGTTCAAGCAGCCGGTCGGCCTCATCTGTGATATTCGCCAGGTACATCTTCTTTTCATGCGTCTGCTCTTCTGCTTTTCTTCTTGCCTTACCCATCAGCAGCGAGCGTTCAGCCAGTGGTGACCAGTCAACATCTCCCTGCATTTCGTCATCTTTGGCTATGTCCAACCCCCCAAGCCAGCTTTGATAAGCTAGTTCTGCAAATGACTCCGGAGTCAAGCCGATATTGGGTTTTACCACACCGAAAAAAAGAGGCCGATCGTAGACCTCAAGCATATCCCGTATACCTTGAACCCCGAACTTAGGCCCCTCAAAATGATCCAGAAACGAATCGGGAAATGTTATGTCCAACAACTTAATAACGGAGATTCCTGGACAATAAAAGGCGCCCTCGCCGCAGGCCGCGGTAAGTATGTTTGGTATCTTCGGTCCAAAGTTGGCATGGGGATGGGCAATTTTAACACGACATGAATACACCGGCCCCTGCTCATTACCCATTTCCGGATAATGAGATGTTTCACGCTGATCAATAACAGTGAGCTCAATGACTTTAGCGCCAAACTGGCAACGCAAATCTTCGTCTACCCCAACCCGCTTCCATTGCGCGGTAGACTGTTCCTGGCATAAATGTGCCGCGGCCTCCTCCGGGTCCACGAAAGACTCAAACCTATACTCAAAAATGAGATGGTCCTCCATGGCCAGATCTGCCTGCTCGGCATAAAATCCTTTGCTATCTTCATTTTTCATTATTTGCACCTCAAAAATAACAGGCGTCCTCCCGCTTATTGATCATAGCGGCAGCACGAATTGGTCATGAGTCCTTTTGACTCAACGAGTCTCTGATTGATTTTTCCACATTAGAAATGGCTTTTTCTTAAGCTCACCAACAAGGCAATCTGGGCGGTCTCTTCAACGAGCTCTGCATTATGCTCAGCATGGCTGATATCTTTGCCAAGACCAAAGATGCCATGCCCGCTTTGTACAAAGGCCCCAAGCTGTGGTTGTTCAATTAACAAATTCTTCACCGCAGCAACAAAATCTCTGGTGGCATGGTCTTCATCCCTGATCACTGGTATCGGGCCCAGTTTTGCTTTGGCGTGTCCAGTGATCAGAGGGATTTCGTGGGAGTCATTTGCACAGGCGATAGACCAGGGTGAGTGGGTATGGAAAATTCCATGAACGTCAGGCCGAAGTCTATAGATACAGAGGTGGGTAAGCAGCTCTCTTGAGGGTTTGCCCGTCTCATCAATCACCTTACCTTCCATAGTTACCATGACGAAATTGTCCGGACGGCACTCTCCGAAGGAAAGTCCGCTGCCTTTAATGATTACCGTATCCGTTCCGGGAACACGGCAGCTCAGGTTGCCGCCATTGCCCGTCTGCAAACCAATCTGATATGCCCGCAAGGCAGCTTTTATCATCTCCTCTTTGATGGCAATTAGCTCACTCGTCATTGCTTTATCCCTTGATTGTACTCTGCTTGTTGATGATTACTAATCTCATGAGACACTATAGTCAGGTTTTCACTGTAACCGTACAATATTCCTCAACGAACCCGTTTTGTAACACACTAAGATTTCCGAACCTGCCTGATGACTGATCTTATAATGCCAAGCTTTGTCACCTGAGCCACTTGCAAAACGCCCTTTTCGTTCAACCTCTACGTTATGCTTAAATTTTTATCCTCGGAATAGCAATGATATGCCTGCGGTAAAAAATTTTCACAGGCCTTTACTTTGAATAAAAATCATCATTTTGCAAAAGGCTCACCTGTATGGATTTCAGTTTCTTAATTTCCGCAAAAGTCACAATACCGCTTGTATGTCTGCCTGAGATTCACCTCAGAAAAAGTTGCACTTACGTGCCGAATCATAGATAGTGGTTCTTGAGAAAAATCATCACAGTAAAATGCTTTTAATACTAATGGAGGATTGTAATGTCTAAAGAAAAAACTCGTATATATCCAATCAACACCGGCTGGCTTGAGGCCGATGTTGGAACCTATCTTTTCTGGAAAGGTAAGGCCGGAGAGAAGATATGGCACCCCACCCTGTGCTTTTATGTGGATACCGGTGAGCATAAGATAATGATCGACACAGGACTTCCAGACGAAGACAGGGCGACTCGCTATCATCACAAATGCCAGAAGCGAGGTTGCCTCGAGAGTCCAGATTTTTTGAGAAAGCTTGGGGTTGACCCGGAAGAAATCGACATCTGCATTTTTACCCACCTGCACTGGGATCATGTGCATAATATGAAAGTCTTTAAGAAAGCCCGATATATTTGTACGCAAACTGAATTTACCATGGCCCATAATCCGCTGCCTCTTTACTACAGATCTTATGAATCGCCGGTACTTGGCATAGAAGCACCTTTCGTAGGCTGCCATTTTGAATTTGTTGAGGGCGAACAGACCATTGTACCGGGAGTCAGTGTCTTCCCCTCCCCCGGTCATTCAGTGGGGCATCAGTGTGTTGTCGTGGAAACCACTGCCGGAGAAGCCGTATTTGTTGGGGATGCCATTTTCAATTTAAGAAATATGGAACCGAATATGGAAGAAAAATGGCGCTATTGGGTGCCTGCCCGCTTTGTTAATTCAGTCGACGGCTGGAAAAGTATCGAAGAAATTGACAAACGATCCGATTTTATCCTGGCCACCCATGATGAGACTGTTCTGGAGCATGACGTTTACCCCTATGAAGGTATGCCCGTTCGTCAGAGACGAAAAACTGTTGTTGGAACCTCCTTCTATTTTGGCGGGATCTAGAGAACAGGTAATCCCCATGGCATAATGAGGGTATTCATACATCCCTGACATCTTCAAGAACAAAGGGTGCAAGAGACCATGGAGTCTATCCGAAACAAGTATGTCATCATCATCGGAACGTTGGACACCAAAGGAGCGGAGATCTTCTACCTGCGAACGCAACTCCAAACCTCAGGTCTCCTGACCAAAATCATCGATGTCGGCATAAGCTCAGCACCCGCATGTCGTGCCGACATCAGCCGGGAAGAAGTCGCCTTAAAAGCAACTGCCGATATGAGTTCTATCCTCAAGCAGGATGACGGCAAACTAAAAGCAATGGATGCCATGGCGCGTGGCGCGCTTTTGCTGCTTGAGGAAAAAATAAACTCAGCAGAGACTGCAGGAGTTGTGGCCCTTGGAGGTGGCGTCGGTACCTGGATAGGTATGCAGGTCATGCATGCGCTTCCGTTTGGATTTCCCAAAATGATGATCTCCACATTACCCTTTGATATTAGACCCTACATCGGATCAAAGGATATTATGATCGTTCCCTCAGTGACAGATATTTTAGGTTTGAACCCAATACTGCGAAAGGTTTTGCAAAATGCAGCAGGTGCAATGGCTGGAATGGTGAGCCTTGATAAGCTGCCCCAAAGCTCAAAGAGAGTAATTGGCATCACGGCACTTGGCGTCACTACTCCGCTGGTGAATGGTTGCAAAGAGATCCTTGAGGCTCAGGGCTTTGAAGTCGCAGCCTTTCACGGCGTTGGAGTTGGCGGTAAAATCTTTGAAGATTGGGTGCAAACAGGAATTTTTTCTGGCGTTCTGGACCTCACACCCCATGATATCAACAATTTTCTTTTTGATGGTATATCTCCCCCTTACCCGGGCAGACTTGAGTCGGCAGCCAGAAAAAATATTCCTCAGGTGGTGGCGCCAGGCGGTCTCGATTTCATCAGCAAAGGCCCTATCGATA
>JABDPQ010000674.1 GCA_013042695.1 Desulfobacterales bacterium
CTTACCCCCTAAGAAGCAGAGTGCCCTAGTGATGGTTTCTACAACAAGCGGCGGCAAAAAACGTCCAGTATTAATCTGAAACATTGGGGAGACAAGAATCAAGCCGTGCACCAATTCCGGATATTCAGCAGCAAATTGCGTCCCAATGGTTGAGCCCATTGAGTGCGTGAGCAGAAAATAGGGCGGTGAAAATTTTCTGATAACATGAACTGTTACGAGGTTATGCAAATCCTCCAAATAGGTTTTGAAGTCTTCAATATGTCCTTTTTCCGGATCATCAAGCATGCGGCCTGACTTACCTTGTCCGTAGTGATCGTATACGCAAAGAGACAGTCCCGTGTGGCGAAAATCCCAGCATAGCTCGAGATATTTCTCGAGAAATTCTGTTCTGCCTGAAACAACAATGACCGTTCCCTTTCCACCGCTATTTTTTTGGAGTGCATAGCGAATCGGTCTGCCATCATTACTGGTGAAAATCCTTTCGATGAAATTTTCGTGATACCAGTTTAGAATTTTAGTAAAGTAGACGTCATCCATTAACGATTCATTATCCATGATATTTAAAGTTTACCCTGCATTGCAGGCTACCATTTCATGATCAATCAGTCACTCTACATGAAATCTATGTAGACGAAAAGTCTCGATGTGACTTTTAAGCAACCATCACTGGTGCAAATTCATGAGCAATAAAACTATTTGGAGCGCTTTCATCCTAAAAAATACCGGTAGTTTCTACTATCCATTACTAGCTGACGGACTGAACAAGAACTACACTCTTTTGCGGTCGTCAACCATTGCCTGTGGATCTGAACGCCTGTATCAATTTAGTTGATAGCTGGCTGCCCAAATGCTAAAATAACTGTGTAGATTCTGTGAGTTAACAAAAGATAAACATAATTTTTATGGCCCCTTTAACAAGGCATCACAGGTAGTTCATCATCGTCTGAATAAAATTCAACCTGGCGATTCATCGCTGGCTGAAACGATTCATCGCAACTCATAACCTTTTATAAGGAAATATATTATGAGCTCTACTCAATCAAGTTCCGCACCCAAGACAAGTCGGTCAGGCGGTGATCATATACGAGTTGGAGAAATAGATGATCTCGCTCAACGACTGCTGCAATTGGAAGCTGAACTAAATGCTAATATTCCCACCACGCTCTGGATCAGCGATCTTCATGGCGAAGGTGACCGTTTCAAATCTATTTTAAGGGGTCGTTTCGGTGTGTTATATCAAACGTGTCGTGAAGCACTGCCGAATACCTTTGCCTCGGACAAAGTTCAATATCTCGTTCGTATTATCAGGAAAAAACAATATATAAATGATCCCGACATAAAAATGGACATGCAGGACGTGATCCTCTGTCTTGCGCAGGTGCTCAAGTATAAACTCACCAATGTTCGGAACAGGATGGAAGATATCTCCATGCCTGAATTTCAAGACACCATTAATAGGCTTCTATCTGATTTACCGGTGCCCGATCCTATTTTTGAAGAAGAAATCATATCAGCACGACTCATTTCCCACCTGGCATTTGCAATTCGCAATGTATTACTTGATCGTATACAGGTCCTTGGAGATGTCTTTGATCGAGGACCACAACCTGATAAAATAATTAGAATTTTATCCTCAACGCCCTATCGGCGAATCGTCGACTATATCTTTGGCAATCATGATATCCTGTGGATGGGGGCTGCCGCCGGAAATAAATCACTGATTGCTGAAGCAATGCGCATTACTTGCCGTTACGATCATTTTGCATTTATGGAGCGTCTAGGATTCGATATTTCCCGATTAATCGAGTTCGCCGAAACGACGTATCCAGAAGATCAGGTGAAAGGTAATTTCAAGGCCAAAACTGAAAGAGGAAGAGCGATGGAAAAAGCTCTGGCTATTATTCAGTTTAAGCTTGAAGAGCAAACCATCATTGATTTCCCAGAATATGAGATGGAGGACCGCTTGTGGCTTGACCGCCTAGCCCTGATGCTGAGTAAAAATGACACTGATGCTCTTAATGACACATTCTTTCCGACCATCAACCAGACAAATCCTAAAGAACTGACACCTGAAGAACTTGCTGTCATCGATGACCTCACTCATCAATTCAATACCAATAGAAAACTCAAACGGTTGCTGAGCTATCTGTTCACCGTAGGCAAAACCTACTCCATGCACAACAATATGCTTAATATCCATGCCTTGGTGCCTTCTACTGATGATGGAGATTTTGAAGAGTTCCTTGGTAGAAAGGGACGCGCATTACTCGACTACATCCAGACAACCATTGAGCGTGTAGGACTTAACTATTTGGATGGAAAACCTCAGAACAATCGTGATCAGGCATTATTCTTTTACCTCTGGTGCGGGCCTCGATCTCCTTTTTTTGGTAAACACGCGATGAAGACATTTGAGCGCTATTTCATCATCGACAAAGAAAGTCATGTGGAGAGATCGCTCTATTGGAAACAAAATCTTACCAGCACAACCTTCAAGAAAAGACTCCTGGCTGAATTTGGGGTAAAGCGTGTTGTTTATGGGCACACACCGGTCAATTACCTGAAAGGCAAACATATGGCGAGCGATGATGGTGTGGCGATCAATGTGGATGGCGGTTTTGCTGCTGCTTATTATAATCGCGGCCATTCTCTGGTGCACACGCCCCATCAGCTCTATGGCATCATCCTGCCGACACCGGATGAAATGAGGGAGGCCGAACAGAAGCTTGAATCAGCTCCGCTCGATATTGAAATTATCGATGAATTTGTTAACCCGATGAAATTGAAGGACACGATTGAAGGAAAAAATATTCGAAAAGAGCGGGACAGGCTGATGCAGCAAATCAGAAAACTTGCCAGCGAAACCCATAACAACTCATTTCATCATACAGATCAGAGATAGCCATGGATACAAACTATGGAATGGAAATAGTCAGGGCAACCGAGATTGCAGCCCTGACGGCGGCTCGTGAACAAGGACTTGGAAATCATGCAGAGATTCTCAATCGTGCTCGCTCAGCAATTGCCAAGATTTTAAATAGGTTGAAAATTGATGGGGTTATCGTCAATGACCGCTTCCGTGAAAGACCTGAACTTTTTCAGATACCGCCTCGTCTTGGCCAGGGCGGTCCAACAATGGACCTCATGGCTGTAGGACTTGAAGCCCATCATTCTGCTGCAAACGGCGGCAATAATGCTATCTCTTTTGCGGTTATTGCCCCGGAGGGAGTTATTCAGTCTGTCCCTAACTTGAGTATGTATAAAATTGTCGTCGGTCCCAAGGTTGGTGATGTCATAGATATTAACCAGCCGCCGGTTACCAATGTGAAGAGAACAGCACGCGCCCTTAAAAAATATACAGAAAATGTAACCGTCTGCATTCTCAATCAAGCAAGACATAAGCAACTGATAAAAGAAGTCCGCCAATGCGGTGCCCGAATCAAGCTTATCGAAGAAGGTGAAATTTCAGGTTGTCTATCAGCCATAACCGGGGAGAAGGCCGACATTTATATTGGCTACGGTTATGCACCTGAGGGGGCTCTTGTGGCCGCCTCAATTAACTGTCTCGGTGGCTATTTCGAAGGCAAAATCTTCTATGAGAATGACCGGGATCGTAAAAATGCCAGAAATCATGGAATTGTGGACTTTGAGAAAATATTCAGGGTTCACGATCTCGTTCGATCAAAAGAGGTGGCAATTGCTGCAACAGGAATTACCGACGGAGAGTTTCTTGAGGGCGTGAGATTTACCTCAAATGGTGCGGTGACGACCTCTTTTATTGCCCGGGCCGAAACAAAGACCTACCGAAAGCTCGAAACACGACATTTCTTCGATTACAAGCCTGTTTTCTAGTTTTAACACATGTATTATCAATCTACACAGATGATAATATGGTACGTTTACCTATAAAAAATCCTCTATTAAATCCTATAAGACGGTGGTGCAGCGAGCCATGAAAGTTGGTTCCGAATGGCTAAAAAAGTGTTTGCTTTAGAAAGGTCTCAAATTGAAGTGAACCATATTAATTGATAGATTAAAACTAGCTGGCTTATTATAGTAAGCATTCAGAATCATTGCGGTGTATTCAATCATTATCGCCCTCCATCTTGAGGCATCCACAATGCAACAAAAATTGTCGTTTTTATGCTTCACATCAGTCTTGATGGTTGTAATGGTATATAGTCCCGCTGCAGAAGCTCGACCGGATGCTACTACAAAATTTTCAGTTATAAGGAAAGAAAACCCAAATAATTCTAAGGAAACGCTAATCCTTCCCTACGCTTTTCCTTCCGAAACTATGGGGACAACGTTAGGGGTTGGTGGCCTTGCCAAAGGTTATCGCCAAGACCAGCTGCTATTCGGTGGCACAGTTTTCGGTAGTTTTGATGATGCATACGGTATCATCGGCGGAATGTGGGACTATCGTCTCCCCTGGACAAAAAGATTCTTTTTCACTGCATATGGTGCATTATCCCATTTTCCAAGGCAGCGTGCTTACACAGAAGTTCCTCGCCGATCGTCTGACAGCCGTCCTCCACCAGCGGGATCCAACAACTCTAACGAAAATGATTTCATTGAAGATGAAGGCGATGACAACTTGCTTGAACTCAAACTGGAATATGTTCTACCCATGGGCAGTATGAAAGATAGCGGTATGGCCGAATACCATCTTGAAAACGGTTTGTTACAATCTGGAGCTACCGGTGGGCAAACCTGGAATCCACTGAAATCCGGTGTCTCTGTCCTTCTCCTGGGCCAGACAAGTCGATATCAGAATTATCAGACTGAAACCGTAACCTACAGTGGAGATGAATTTCCATTTCAGATTGGATACCTCTATGATAACACTGATTTTCCTACGAATCCGTCAATGGGCAGTTCACAATACGTTGCCTACAAAAAAGACTTCAGTAATAGTGATAATGGATCATGGGACTTCCTTGAATTTGAGACCAGTAAATATTTCAATCTCAATACCTCACGGTTTTCAAGGCAGTAAATATTTGCTTTGAATTTCTGGACTGGTTACTCGCCATCCTATAGAAATGTCACTCTTCCAAATGGAGAAACTATCGTTG
>JABDPQ010000705.1 GCA_013042695.1 Desulfobacterales bacterium
CCGTCATTAAACTGGCAGCGTCCTGGGGTGTAAACGTTGTGGAAAGGAAAATCAGCATCAATGAAATTTATGATGCTCATGATCAAGGAACACTCAAGGAGGTTTTCGGTTCTGGAACAGCTGCGGTCATTTCACCTGTAGGAAAGATTAAATTCAAAGGAAAGGAAATTACCATTGGCAATGGAAATGTGGGACCTCTTGCCGCAAGATTGTTTGACGAACTAATGGCTATTCAGTATGGGCGAATTGGGGATCCGTTTGGCTGGATCATGCCTGTAACGGCTGAGTAATCGAGCGGACTGTATGCATTCTGGTGTTTTCGCCCGATGGAAAGAATATGGGGGTTCAGCCGCGCATATTGAGCTCTATTGGAGTTACAGAGGAAATACGTGTTATAGTCTTGCTGCCAGAAAGGGGAACGGTAAGACTATTGAGTCATTAGCAAAACGCCCTTTTCGTTCAACCTCTGCGTTATGCTTAAATTTTTATCCTCGGAATAACAATTATATGCCTGCGGCAAAAATTTTTGGCATGGTTTGACTTTGAACGAAAATCATCATTTTGCAAAAGGCTCTATAATATGATCATTTCTTCCTTGGCGTATATCACTGCAAGTATCGTTGCTGCTTGATCGCCATGACATGAAAGAATATGAGGCAAGCTTGAATCGTAATAGATAGAGTCACCGGAATTTAAGATATCCGTATGGTCGGCAAGCCTCACTTTGATTTTTCCTTCGAGGACAAAAATTATCTCTTCTCCGATATGTTGATTTGGTTCGGCATTGGAAGCATCGCCTGGTGCAAGAGTTACTAAGAACGGTTCCATTTGCCTGTTTTTTTTCTTGTGGCCGAGCGATTGATAGCTGTATCCGCAGGAAGTGTTCTCGGATGAATTGAAACGGGAAACGGTTTTTCTCTCATCACTTCTGACGATGCAAAAAGGAGAATCCGCACTGTCTCCGAAGAACTCGCCCACTGAAACCTCAAAAGCATTTGCCAGGCTGATAATATTGCCCAGAGGCGGTGAGATAAGGTGGTTTTCAATTCCGGAAAGGGTTGACTCGGGAATTCCAGACTTGAGCGAGACATCTTCTGCTGACATCCCTCGTATGCGCCTCAACTCCTTGATTCTCTCTCCAATTTTTATGTCTGTGTCCGGCATCGTTTTTCTCCTTGTAGTCACTCGAAAGTGATCTTCTACTTTTCTGAGCCACTTGTAAAACGCCTTTTTGTTCACCCTCTACGTTATGCTTAAAATTTTATCCTCGGGATATCGATTATATGCCCGCGGCAAAATTATTCGCATGGTTTGACTTTGAACGAAAATCATCATTTTGCAAAAGGCTATTCTGATAGGAAATATTTTGTGAAGGCACGTGTTTCCCAACTGTCGGGATGAGCAGCTGCAAAATTATTTTGCTTGTTTCTAAACCCTAATGGAAAATTGAAATCGACGGATTCTTATTTTCCATAGCTTGCTTTGCCCCAATATCACAAACTTTACTTTATCCGGGCCAGCTTTGCCAAGATAAATACCGGGAAGGAACACCGGGATTGGCTCATCGTTGTGACCCGAGCTGTTAATTGAAATGTATAGAATAAATCAGAGAAAGCAGATAGATTTATGCGAGTCTTGGAATATAATAGATGCCTTAAACGGAGATACCAGGACCCTATTTCAAAAAAACGGTATAATCAGCCTCTTCAGTCTCAATCATGAACGTTAAACCAAGCTATAATGCGTTGGTTAAGCTCAATACCGCCTTAAGCCTGGAATCCCAACGCTTAAAGGACGCTGAAGACACTTTCCATCGCCAAAATGCTTCGCTACAAGCATTGCACGAAATTTCCCTGGAGTTAATAGATAAGCTCGACAAGGAAGAGTTGCTCGAAAGCATCCTTGAGCGGGCAACTTCACTGAGCGGTACTGCTCATGGCTATATTTACTTGTTGGAGCCAGAAGAAGATGAGTTGCAGATGAAGGTCGGGATGGGCTTTTTTAAAAGCCAGCTCGGACGACGGGTAACTATTGGCGAGGGCGTAGGCGGATCTGTATGGCAGTCTGAGGTACCGGTTGTGGTAGAAGATTATCAGTCTTGGCCCGGCAGAATTCCCGACACGGTCCTGGATAGCCTCCATTCCATAGTTGGGATTCCGCTTAAATATGATCGCAGGGTATTGGGGGTCATCGGACTTGCCCATGTGGAAGCGGAAAAAAGATTTAGCAGCGAGGATATCATAGCACTAGAGCGATTTGCAGCCCTAGCGCTTATTGCCCTGGAAAAGGCTCGATTATATGCTGATGTACGATACGAGTTGGTCGAGCGCCAGCGGACGGAGACCTTCTGGCGTGAGAGCGAGAACCGTTACCGGACCTTTCTCGAGTCATCTCCGGACCCAATTGTGGTTTATGACATGAAAGGGATTGCCACCTATGTTAACCCCGCTTTTGAGCAGACATTTAAGTTGTCGTCAAAGGAGCTTCTCGGTAAACAGATCGATTTCGTGCCACCGGAGAATGTTGAGGAAACGAAGGCCGCAATTCAGCGGATGTTGAGTGGTCAAAAAATACACCTCTTTGAAACCAGACGCCTTACACGCGATGGTAAAATTCTGGATGTTCAACTCAGCTCTACGCTTTATCAGGGCAGTGACGGCCGGCCGCAGGGAAACATCGTCACTTTAAGAGATATAAGTGCACAAAAACTTGCAGAAAAGGAGCTTGATAAATATAGAGGGCAACTTGAAGTGCTCGTGTCTGAGAGGACAGCTGAACTGGCTCAGGCAAATTTAAAACTGGAATTGGAAGTCGAAGAGAGAATACGAGCCGAAAAAGCATTACGCAAACGAGAAAAAGAACTTCGAGGCCAATCACATCATTTGGAGGAAGTAAATACTGCTCTCAGGGTACTTCTGAAACAACGGGAAGAGGACAAAAAGGAACTGGGTGAAATTGTCTTGAAAAATGTACAAGAACTCGTCGGACCATATTTGCAGAGGGTTCTCAATGGACGCTTGAATACTCAGCAAAAGACATTGTTGCGAATTTTGGAGACCAACTTGAACAACATTGTTTCACCTTTTGTCGATAAATTGACTTCCGGTCTGGTTCACCTTACCCCTGTTGAGATCAGAGTGGCTAGTCTGGTAAAAGAAGGGAAAACCAATAAAGAAATAGCAGAAGTGTTGCTCGTTTCAAAAAATACCATCCTGTTTCATCGGCACAACATTCGTGGCAAATTGGGCATAAAAAACAAGAAGATAAATCTTCGGGCACATCTGCTGGCCATGAGATAATAGTGGTTGTATCCCGCTATTAACCAACTATTTTATAAGCTTGATATTATTTTTTAATTCATTAAGCTACGCTTATTGTTTATATAAGTACTTCTTATCTGGGCGGCCTGGGTTGTGTTTGTGTTGTCTTTACGAAGAGCCGCCTGCACTTATTATATTAGAACCAGAGTAATGATAGGTTTTAAGTTATCGATATAATGAATATTTTAAATTAATGACGCATCTTATTGTTTCCGAAGTAACGCTCACATTTGGTGGGCTCCATGCACTTTCCGATGTCAATATCACTATTGAGCCTGGGCTCATCACTTCGATTATCGGACCCAACGGTGCCGGTAAGACGAGTATTCTAAACTGCATTTCAGGATTTTATCACCCGACCAAGGGAGAAATTCACTATGGTGATCGCAATTTAACCCATGCATCACCGCACCAGGTCTCCAATATGGGGATTGCTCGCGCCTTTCAGAATCTCGAGCTGTTCCGTGGTCTATCAGTTCTTGATAACCTGCTCCTGGCCAGACATCAAAACCTGAAATACTCTATTTTTCATGCCATCATTTATTTTGGTAAAGCGTCACGGCTGGAGGCAGAAAACCGCTCCTATGTGGAAAAAGTGATCGACTTTATGGAGCTTGAACCCTATCGAAGAGAAATGGTCGGAAATCTGAGCTACGGGGTACAAAAGAGGGTGGAAGTGGCCCGGGCACTGACTCTGGCCCCGCAATTGCTGCTTCTCGATGAACCCATGGCAGGAATGAATATAGAAGAAAAGGAAGATATCGTTCGTTTCATTCTTGATTTAAAAAAGGAATGGGGGATAACGGTTGTATTGGTTGAGCATGATTTGGGCGTTGTGATGGATATCTCAGACCAGATATACGTGCTTGATTTTGGTGAACTCATTGGATCTGGTCGTCCAGAAGAAGTTGCCGCAAATTCCCAGGTAATTGAGGCTTATATTGGAGAAGAGTGATTTTTACATGGAAGATAGAGATCATTTAACCCAGCACTCCATTCCACAACTACTGCGATGGCGGGTAGAGGCAACTGGAGAGAAAGTTGCCTTGCGGGAAAAAGACTTTGGCTGCTGGAATTGTTATACCTGGAACCACTATTATGATTTTGTGCGAAGAGCTGGGCTTGGACTTAAAAAAATAGGTTTTGGAAAAGATGATAAAATAGCTATTATCAGCGATAACATCCCGGAAACGCTTTATATGGCTATTGGTGCTCAAGCCGTCGGTGGTGTTTCAGCCGCCATTTATCAAACCAGCCTGCCACATGAAATCGGCGACATTCTTGAGTACTTGAATGTCAGTATTGTTTTCTGCAACGATCAAGAGCAGGTCGATAAAGTTGCTGAGGTAAGAGAGCAGATTCCCTTTGTCAAGCGAGTGATCTATGAGGATCCTCGCGGAATGCGTGGCTACCAGGCTGACGAGTGGTTCATGTTTATTGAAGATCTCTACAAGCTTGGAGATGAACTGCACCAAGAGGATCCTGCACTCTTTGATAGTCTGGTAGATGAGGGAAGCCCCGATGATGTTTGTCATTATTGCCTTACTTCGGGTACAACAGGACTGCCAAAAGGCGCCATGCTGACCCATCGTAATTACATCAATATGGGGCTCCAGCTGACCAAAGTAGATCCTTTGGAAGACACGGATGAGTATGTTTCATTTCTGCCCTTTGCCTGGATAGGGGAGCAAATGAACTCTTTTGGCGTGGCAATGGCCACCGGCATTTCACTAAATTTTCCAGAGTCAGTTGAAACAAGCATGGATGACTTAAAGGAGATTGGTCCACATTTCATGTTCGGCGCTCCCCGGATCTATGAAACAATCCGCTCGCAAATTTGGCTGAAAATCGATGAATCCTACTGGCTGAATCGGGTTGTCTATAAATATTTCATGAAAATTGGTGAAGATGCCGCAGGGTACCGTATGTCGGGTAAATCAATGCCTGGCAAACTCAAATTTTTAGCATGGCTGGGAAAGCAGATAATTTTTCGACCGCTTGTCAATCAAATTGGTTTTCTCAGATTACGTAGGGCATATACCGGCGGAGCTGCCTTGGGACCAGAGCTTTTTACCTTTTACCAGGCAATTGGTGTAAATCTCAAACAAATATACGGTCAGACAGAAATTGTTGGTATTGCCTACATGCATCGTGATGGAGATGTAAGACCTGATACGGTTGGAAAGCCCCTGCCGGGAACAGAGTGCAGGATTTCTGAAAAAGGAGAGATTTTATCGCGGTCAGCCTCAGTTACTCCCGGATATTATAATCTGCCTGAAAAGACGGCTGAACTGCTCGAGGGGGGGTGGCTTCATTCTGGAGATGCAGGTTATATAGATGAAAACGGACATCTGGTAGTTATTGATCGTATTTCTGATGTGATGCACAGCAAAGATGGCAATATGTTTAGCCCGATGTTCCTTGAAAATCGCTTGAAGTTTAGCCCGTATATAAAAGAGGCGGTAATTTTTGGGGATGAAAAGGAGTATGTCACGGCGCTTATAAATGTTGACCCAATTGTTGTTGGCAAGTGGGCCGAGGACAGAGGCATTTCATTCAGCACCTATATGGAGCTATCAAACCAGCCCGAGGTGTCCGAGCTCATAAAAGGCGCAGTTCAGCAAATCAATGAGAATGCCGAAAAGCCTCATTTCAAGATCCGGCGATTTGCGATTCTCTATAAACTTTTGGATATGGATGATGGGGAATTGACCAAGACGGGGAAAATACGACGCAAATTTGTACGAGAAAAATATAATGATTTATATGATGCTCTGTACGATGCAGATGTTTCAGAAAAAAAGGTTGAAGCCTTCTATCAGTACCAGGACGGTCAAACAACAACGGTAGATACGACTATCCACTTTTATACAATGGAAGAAGATTAATGAGCTATTTTTTTCAGCTAGTGGTCAGTGGCATAGTGGTTGGTTCGATTTACGCGTTATCCGCTCTTGGGTTCGTGTTAATCTATAAGTCAAGCCGTGTACTCAATATTGCCCATGGGCAGATTATAGCTGCCGGGGCTTTCATTACCTATGCATTAACGGTCTGGGCAGGTGTTCCGATCTATATCTCATTTGTTTTAAGCATGCTGGCAACGTTTTTTCTTGCCATGAGTGTCGAGCGGATATTCTTGCGTCGTTTGATCGGCGAGCCGATTATTTCGGTCATCATGGTTACTATTGGGTTAATGTCCATCCTGGATGGCTTGATCTATTTGACCCCCTTCGGGACTGAAAATTTCTCCTTTCCGCCATTTCTGCCAACAACGCCTATCTCGTTTGCTGGCGTGTCCATTTCCTGGACACAGCTGGTGGGCGTAATCATTACATTCCTGATGATTGCCGGTTTCTCATGGTTTTTTAAAAAATCAACAGTGGGCATTTCCATGCGGGCGGTATCTGATGATCAGATGGCCTCCATGTCGATCGGAATATCTGTGCCGCGGGTCTTTGGGCTGGCATGGGCAATGGCTGGATTAAGTGCTGCTGCAGCCGGTGGAATTATCGGCAACATTACCGGGTTGAACTTTGATACCCTGCATGCATTTGGCATTGTCGTATTTCCAGTCGTTATCCTCGGGGGATTGGATTCGATTCTCGGGGCGGTGGTGGCTGGCGTTATCATGGGGTTGATTCAGCAGTTTGCCAGCGGATATCTGGATGGCAACTGGGGACTAAACGGTACCGGTGAATTAATGCCGTATATTATTTTGTTGGTGATTCTTCTATTTAAACCCCATGGATTATTTGGAATACACGAAATAGAACGGGTATAACTATGTCATCGAATCGTTGGTTGGCCACAGGAAACTATTTTACCTCCTACAAAGAAGAACAGAGGATTTTCTTTACCAATCTGGACAGAGCGACGCTTTGTATCTTCATCTGTATCCTTTTCATCTGGCCGCTGTTTATTCATGTTGGCAACAAATATATGCTGGTTATCGATAATATTTTGGTGGCAGTAATTGCCGTGATCGGGCTCAACCTGGTTACTGGTTTTGCTGGTTTGATTTCAATTGGACATGCTGCATTCGTGGGGATTGGGGCCTATACGATAGCTTCTTTTGCACGCCTTTTGGGTGATAGCCACGTTCTTTTGACTCATGCCTGGCCTCTGACCATATTGATGGCCGGTTGCATGGGAGCCATTTTTGGTGCTGTTGTCGGACTTCCGGCCCTTCGTTTAAAACACCTCTATCTTGCAATTGCCACACTCTCGTTTCAGATGATATTTCAATGGACAATCAATTTTATGAATTTTTTTGACCAGGGTCAGACAATATCGGTTGGGCGGGTATTTTGGCTGACCGGCAAGGTGGCGCGTAAAGAGCACTACTTGTTTTGGTATTATGTCATTCTGGTTGTAATCGTGCTTGCCGGTTTTGCGGTTCGTAATCTGCTTCGGACCCGCTATGGCCGTTGTCTGGTCGCTGTAAGGGATAATGACCGGGCAGCGGATGCCATGGGAATGCACCCTGGGTTTACAAAAGTTTATGCCTTTGCGCTGGCTGGTTTCTTAGCCGGAATAGCCGGAGCCCTGCATGCTTATCTCTACCGGGGAGTTGGCATTGAATCTTTCACCCTGCACCACTCTATCAACTACCTGGCTATGGCGATTGTTGGCGGATTAGGTACCCTTCATGGCTCTTTTTGGGGACCGCTGGCAATTAAAATCCTCGATCTTCAGGTGGAAAGGCTGTCTGAATGGACCGGCTCCCATTTGACAGCAGCCACGAACTTGACTACGGCGCTTAGACCGTTAAGCTTTGGACTTGTTATCGTACTGTTCTTGATGTTTGAACCACGCGGAATTGCCAACTGGTGGCGTATCGCTCGCTCTTACGTGAAAATGTGGCCGTTCCGGTATTAGCTCTTGCGGACTGGTGCTTTTTGGAAGTCCCGAAGGAGGTGTCAAACCACTTTTCTGGCATAGCATACTGATTATCAGCGGTTCTGTCAGAAAGGTTTAAAATAAAAGAGGGTGTACCTGGATTAACCTGTTCGAAATACTAGTTAATTGCTGTTGTTTAATGATGTATTTACTCATCGCAACCTAACGCTCAGGAGGAGAAATGAAAAAAGAAAAAATAACCAAATTGACGTTTTTGCTGGTAGTTGTTTTCATGGCAACCCTTCCCGCTCAGGCATTCGCCGGAAAGGTGTATAAGCTCGGGTTGTCCCTTGCCATCACCGGACCGACCTCTGATGCCGGTAATCCCTACTCTAAAGGAGTTGAAGACTATTTTAGCTTTGTAAATGATACCAAGCTGTTGGGAGATGACACCATCGAATGTACTATTCGTGATGATCAGTACAAAACTGATATAACAAAGCAAAATTTTGAAGATTATCTCGATCAGGGAATTGTGTTTTATCTCAACTATTCCACCGGCAGTACGCTTGCCCTGAAAAAAGATTTTGAGGAAGAAAAGATAGCTGTTCTGCCAGCGTCTTTTCATGCAGGAAACCTGGTTGACTCAAACTATATATTTCTGCCCATAGCCTCCTATTCAGCCCAGGCGATCGGTCTTGCCGAATACGTCGTTAAAAACCACAAAGGCGACAAACCAAAAGTTGCCATGTTTATCCATCCATCGGCCTTCGGCCGGGGGCCTGTTGAGGATGTAAAAAAGTCAGTTGCCGCCGGACTCAATATGGAAATCGTCGAGGTTGTCGAACACGGCAAGGATCTTGATAATACTGCCATGCTGAAGCGGTTGAACAATAAGGGCGTACAATATGTCATCAGCCACACGGTTCAGTCGCCGGTTGCTACCATGTTAAAGGATGCCTCAAGTCTCGGTCTTATGGCAACATCCTTTGGTGAAGAAGGCAAGCTCACTTTTCTTGGTGCCCATTATACGGGTGGAAACGACCTGGTTGCTCTTGCTGGCCCCTCAGCGGAAAATTTCTACTGGACAACCTCTTACATCGTTACCAGTGAGCCAGGTCCAGGTGCAAAGGAACAGCTTGAACTGGCGAAAAAATACAATCGTGATGATAAAGCTGCCAATTCCCATAACTATGCAAATGGCATGATGGTGGCGCAGGTTGCAGCAGAAGTTATCAAACGAGCTAAGGCGAAGGGCAAAGAAATCACAAAGGAAACACTATACGAAGAGATGTTGGCCATGAATGGTGATAATGCCTTTTCTCCGAGTTCAACCGTTGGGCCGGTCACTTTTTCCAAAACTGATCACGCCGGTGTAGATTCGCTTCAACTTTATGTTGTAAAGGAGGGTGCTTTTAAATCTGCGGGCAGTCCCTTTGTTCCCGAATACACGGAGAAAATCAAATAGAAAAAAAATCACCAGACCTTTATTGTCCATTAATTTTTAGCATAGCGAGACGCAAAAGGTTATTCGTTTTAGACAATGAGAGACGCGGAGGCTGTCCAAACCTGCTGGATTCAGAAAGCCTCTGCGTCAACATTGCTGATTTTCTAGATAAGTCAACTTATGGATACAAAACAGACTGAGAGCCAGCTGGAAGTCAATAATATCGAAGTTGTCTACAATGACATTGTTCAGGTCTTGCGAGGTGTCAGTCTGAGCGTCCCGGATGGTTGCATTGTTGCTTTGCTTGGAACCAACGGGGCTGGTAAAACAACAACCCTGAGAGCAATCAGCGGGCTATTAAAGCCGGAAAACGGATTTATCCGAGAAGGGTATATTAAATTCAGAGATAAAGACGTCACCAACCTGCTGGGTACCCATGTGGTAAAGCTTGGCGCCGTGATGGTTCCGGAAGGACGCAGGGTGTTCAAACACCTCACTGTTGATGAAAATATCCGTGTTGGCTCAATAACTCGCCGTGATGGGGCACAGAAGATACGGGATGATCATGCATTGATGTATACTCATTTTCCACGGCTGGCAAATATTACTAATC
>JABDPQ010000715.1 GCA_013042695.1 Desulfobacterales bacterium
GCGTATATCACTGAAATAATACAGTAAATCACCTGTTTTCCAACTGGGAGCATGAAGACAGACAATTGAATTTTTTCAGGGAGCAGTCAAATTATATAACCCTGTCGGAAGCCAAATTAATTCTTGAACGGGCAGCAAACAGGACATATTGCAGAACTGCAGTAACGAAACGAATAATTCGATACAATCTAAGCTTGAAGAGAGGGGGCAAAATGTCTCAATGGCTTGTAGATAAAGTGGCTTTTGAGAAGTTTATTGGTAAGCGCTCAATAGACCCCTTCTACAAAATCCATTCTGATACCGTAAGATGATATGCCGAACCCACCAGGAGGCATATCATGCGGACAAAGAGCAGAGAGCAAATTTATCGTGAGAAGCGAAGGTTCTGGAAAGCCCATCTCGAGGCATGGCAAGCAAGCGGTTACAGCCTGGCAGAATACGGTAAACACCATAACCTGGTCTACCATCGCCTGATCTACTGGAAAAACAAGTTTGAAAACGAGCAGAAGAACCTAATCTCTTTTGTGCCGGTACCGCTGCAACCAGACCTTGCCGATATTCCCATCACCCTGAGTCTGCAAAACGACAGATTCAAAATTCAAATTGGCACGGACTTCTCGGGAAAACTGCTGAGCCGACTGATCGCAACCTTGGAATCACTCTGATGCTGGGGCGGCAGCATGACGTAAAGGTCTTTATCGCCCTGGGCGTGACCGACATGCGCAAATCGATCAACGGCCTCTCCACCATCGTCGAAGAGGAACTTGATCTGGACTTGTTCACCGGCAACCTGTTCGCCTTCTGCAACCGAAACCGCGATATCATAAAAATCCTCTACTGGGACCTTAATGGCTTCTGCGTCTGGAAGAAACGGCTGGAGCAAGACAAATTCTGCTGGCCGGAGTCTGAGCAGGAGGTGATGATAATCAGCAGATCGGCATTGAACTGGCTGTTGCGCGGCCTCGACTTGAGCCAGGCGCACCGGCGTTTACCGTATCGGAGCGCGACCTGAAAAATAACAATATAAATATATGATATTATTTGATTAATTATTGCTTTTTGACGATTGTCATGGTACTGTTTTGACCATGATATCAATGCCATCCACACTGCCCGACGACCCGGCCGAACTCAAGAAAATCATCGCCCAGATCAGCGCCCGATGTGTGCAGTACGAATCGGAAAACGAACTGCTCCGTGAGCAGATGCGTAAGCTGTTTGACCGTTTGTTTGGGCGCACGAGCGAGAAACTGTTCGGCGGCAGCCCGCAGTTGCTGCTGTTCGATATGCCGGAGGTAGACCCGGAAGCTGATACAGAGACCGAAGAGAAGGTTGCAATCGAGGCACATTCCAGGAAAAAGCCGGGTAGGAAGCCGCTGCCCGAGAATCTTCCCCGGGTGGAAGTCTTACATGATATCGAGGAAGATGAAAAAATCTGCGGCTGTGGTGCAGCGCTTGAGCGTATCGGTGAAGAGGTATCCGAGAAGCTCGATATCATCCCTGCCATCATCCGGGTCATCCGGCATATCAGACCCAAATACGGCTGCAGATGTTGTGAAGGGATAGAAGATGACGGTCCGACGGTAAAGATCGCCCCCGTTCCTCCGCAGATTATCCCCAAAGGTATCGCCAGTGGTGGGTTGCTGGCCCATATCCTGACCGCCAAGTTTGACGATGCGCTGCCGTTTTACCGTCAGGAGAAGCAGTTTGCCCGGCTTGGTGTGGAACTTGGGCGGGCCACCATGTGCAACTGGGCGATGAAGGCGGCGGATGCCTGCAAACCGTTGCTCGAGTTACTCAGTCAAGAGATCCGCTCGGGTCCGTTGATCAATATTGATGAGACGACGGTTCAAGTGCTGTGCGAACCTGGCCGGCCTCCGACGACAAAATCATACATGTGGATATTCCGCGGCGGTGATCCTGACAAGCCGTCTCTTCTCTACCGGTATGCCCCGACCCGTTCAGGCAAGATAGCATCATCGTTTGTCAACGGGTACGAGGGAGCGGTTCAGACCGACGGATATGTTGGTTACAACTTCCTGGATGCCCACGAGTCGATTGTACATCTTGGCTGCTGGGCTCATGCCAGGCGCTCGTTCATGGATGCTGCCAAAGCCGGTTCATCGAAGTCGAAGAAAAGCGGCAGCGTCGATGTTGCCCTGGGATATATCAAGAAGTTGTATGGTATTGAGAAGCGGGCAAAAGCTCAGCAGTTGAATGCGGAACAGCTGGTTGCCGTACGATACAAAGAGGTCAAACCGCTGCTGGATAAGTTCAGGAAATGGCTTGAGAAGAAATCACTGCAGGTGGTGCCGAAGAGCCTGCTGGGCAAGGCGGTCTCTTACACCCTGGATCAGTGGCCGCGGTTGGTCGGGTATCTCAACGTTGGCGATGCGACACCTGACAACAATCTTGCTGAAAATGCCATTCGCCCTTTTGTGGTCGGCAGGAAGAACTGGTTGTTTGCAGGAACACCTGAAGGAGCTGAGGCGAGCGCGGCACTCTATTCACTGATCGAGACGGCCAAGGCAAACGGCCTCGACACCTACAAATATTTGCGCTATCTGTTTGAGAATTTGCCGCTGGCAGAATCAGAGAAGGATTATCGGAATCTGCTTCCTCAACAGTTAACCGCTGACAAGCTGACCCTCCCGCAAAGCTATAGCGCTGTTTAATAAGCGCTTACGAAATGGGAGACAAATATTTGAAAAAAGGTTGACCAAATGAGTAGTTCAAACAAATTAGCTTTCTGGCTGGTTTTCTTAAACTCTTCATTTACATTGGCTGGGGGACAAGGATCCGAACCCCGATAAGCGGATTAAGAGTCCCTTTTATCGCCTTTCACCTACCTTCACTTAGCA
>JABDPQ010000726.1 GCA_013042695.1 Desulfobacterales bacterium
TGCTCAGCTGGTCGATTTCTACGCTGCCTCCGGCCACTTCAGATGTTAAGAAACTCAGAGTACTTTCATTGCATACTTGCTCATTATTTGACCAGGCGTGTACCAGGAAAAGCAGCGTACCAGCCAAACCAAAAAGCTCTGCGGTAGGGAAGTCTAGGTAGCAAGATATCACTGTTGGCAGATACAAGTTTATCTTCGCTCATTTGCCAGGTATGACCGTCGCTGTCAATTACCGTGCTATCGCGGTCATAAGATACAAAATTAATGTCTTTAGGGTCATACACGCGGTTTGCACCGCTGCTATCGGTGAGTACAATCAATTTCTGCTGCCCGATTTGATCTATGTATAATGGGGTCTTATTTAAAAAGTCGGTGTCTATTGCCAATTGTTCTTGCGGTGATGCAGGGAATGTTAAGGCGAGTACTTCTTGTTTATTCTTAAGTAGGTTATTCCGAAATGGAGTGTTAAACATTAATTGATCGCTTGAAAAGTAGCTTTGGTATGCCACACCTTCGCCGTAGTCGCGTCGATGCCCGGTATTCAAGGAGAGGACAGTAGTATCTGGGTGACGACGCTTCCATTCAGCCCAAGTCGTTGTAACCATGCTTACGTGTTCAAGCACAATTCCTTTGTCAACAAGAGGACCGATGACTGGTACACCTCTCACCGTGCTCCATAACGATTGTGTTGCCTGATCATACATCAACTTGTTGGATCGATACAAAAAGCCGCTCGTCCCGAGTTTATAGTCCACACCATTAACATTTGTTTGATAAGGAATCACCGTGCCGCACAAGGTACAATATACCCCTGCTATGTCGACGCCGCCGATGGTATCCGTAAACATTTCATGCCAGGCAAGAATTCGCTTAGGGTAGGCGCGTGCATCACCGTTAAGTTCAAGGCCAAAGACGATATTGTCATCCTCGAGATAGGTTGCTGCATTGGCTGAAATCATTTCTGGATAGCGTAGGGGCGGAATGCCATCCTGCAGTACTCCCCCCCAACGAACTTCGTCAAGACGGATACGTGCCGATGATTGTCGCTCTCGAAAATAAGTTTCAAATTTTGGATCAAGTTGTCCATAGAGATCTGCTTTAAAGTTGCCGTAGTTAGACGGCAGTTGTTCGGCTTGATTCCACAGCCAAAAATACCAGTCATTGATATTGCGGCCGAAATCTTCGCCGGTCTTGGCAGTGAGTAATTCAATTGTCTTTTGGAAGACATAGGCGTTTCGTGGAACACTCATGATGTCTAACAGTTGCGCGATAAAAGTATATTGCCAGTGCTGTTCAATTACCACAAGGGCCCGGTTTACTGCTTCCTGGTTAGATGTATGAATAAGCAGGGAAAAAGCGTCGTTTACAACGTTTCGATTGCCTGCTTGCTGCCCTTTTTGGGCGCTATAAAGGCTGGTGCCTCCGGCAAAATAAAGAACCATGAGGATGATCAACAAACTAAGTTTAAATTTCATGATGCACTCCTTCATCAGTCAGAGATGTCCCCACTCGCTTGTAAAGCAAACTACTTATGCCGCAATGTGAATCAATTCTCTTTTTTCCTATCACCAACAAAACTCTAATACACAAATGGCTTGGAGGCTAAAAGAGAGACGAGTGAGAGCAACTCAGGGCATTTCGAAAGGTTTCATGATACGTATTAATCAATATATCATTCGTAAGAGCTCTTGTCTCAGTGGACGTTTCCTGCTGAGGTTGTCGCCTTTGGACAAACATTGAACGCTTTGGGAGCTGTCATTTGGTGTGAAAATATGGCGCTCGTGCTTACAATTCTGTGGTAGAGTCACACAATAGTGACTTCAAGCAGGTAATGTTAATTTTTACATCAGGAGATCACAGATGAATATCAAAGAGCAAAAGCTTCATCAATCAGGGACGCTAGGCATAGTAAAATCTATGGCGCTCAGCGTCAATATCACACTCTTTGTTCTGATCCTGCTATGCGTGACAGGCGCCCAGATCGCCCAATCGCAAGATCAATCTCCTCCCACATCAGCCACTCAGAGCCCGTGCACATTATCACCAATCGTTGTTCCTACCCTTCCTGATAAAATTCCAGGTTATACAGAGCTCGATCCTGAAACACAGCTGCATGTTACAGGAACCGCCCAAGTAATTGATATTCATAGCTATACTCTTAAAATAACAGGCAAGGTTCCACAGCCGCTCAACTTGAAATATGATGATTTGCGCTGTATGCCCGCTATTGAAGCTCGTCCGACGTTAGTCTGTCCTGGATTCTTCGTGGATACTGCCACCTGGGCCGGTGCATCCCTGAAACACGTCCTGGAATTAGCCGATGTGCAGGAGGGAGCAAGCCATATTCGACTGGTGAGTGCTGATGGATACGCTGCATTAGTGACGATGGAAAAAGCACTTTCAGACAAGAATTTCCTGGCCTATGAATTGGCAGGTGAGCCAATACCGGTTATTCACGGTTTCCCGATAAGGGCAGTCTTTCCTGATATGCAGGGAAATAAGTGGGTGAAGTGGCTCGTCGGAATAGAGGTACAATGAGGCACACATAAAACTCTGCTGATAATTTAGTAATACAACAGTTTCAACTTAACATCATGTAACTAGACAATCAGAACAGTACCTCATCTTTATTACATCATCTGGAGAGCTTATCATGAGTTGGTTATTCGGTACCGAACCTGATGATCGTCGGAAGTGCCCTGCTATGGTGGAACTCGCCATTGCTCCTCGTACAGTCGATATTGGAAATTTTGAGGTGCACCGCGCTTTGCCGTTTCACACAAAACGCCTAGTCGGTCCTTTTATTTTCTGGGATCAGATGGGTCCCGGAGAATTTCTTCAAGGGCAAGGCGTGGATGTGAGGCCGCACCCGCATATCGGTCTTTCCACCGTCACCTACCTTTTTGATGGCAGTATGGATCACAAAGATTCATTGGGCAGCGATCAGCGCATAGTGCCGGGTGATGTAAACCTGATGACTGCCGGGGCAGGTATCGTTCATTCCGAGCGCACGGGAAGAGATATACGTACGAGTCAGTCAAGTCTTTTTGGTATTCAAAGCTGGTTGGCACAGCCGAAAAATCTAGAAAACAGCAGTCCAGGTTTCCGACATGTTGCCTCAGCTGATATTCCCTCATTTGAGGCTGATGGAATAGTGGGCTGTTTGATTCTCGGCGAATTTCAAGGCTATCAGTCTCCAGTTCTGACACAATGGGAAACATTTTATGCCGTCTTAAACCTAAAGAAAGGCGCACGGATAGATATTCCTATACAAGTTGAGGAGCGCGCACTTTATCTGGCAGGTGGCAGAATAAAAGTGGCTGGAATGGAATACGCCAACCGTCAGATGGTGGTGCTTCGCCCGGGATGTGAGGTTATTGTCGAGGCACTGGATGAAGTTCATATGATGCTGCTTGGCGGGGCCGCAATGGATGGGATTCGTTATATCTGGTGGAATTTTGTCTCATCATCGATCGATCACATAAAAAATGCCGCAGATGAATGGAAGAGCGGCAAGTTTGCTACCGTGCCCGGCGATGAAAAAGAATTCATTCCCCTGCCCGAATTGCCCTTTCCCATAAAGTAAATTTTGGTATCAACAAAATACGTCAACTGCATGATACGAGGTCCTTATAACATGCTGATATGAGGCTCAACTGACGCACCGTCTACAATTGGAAGATGGTCCATAGGCTTACAGGAAAAGAAATGGCGTCAGATTTTGGTGGGCGAACAGGCGACGCTACTGATCATGCCGACACCAGTGAGGGACCTATTTTTTTGCATCAAAGCCATACCCCTATTGCTGGTGATCATATTGACTTTAGATTCTCTTTCATGATATAAGCCCCAAGTGAGTCAAAGCATAATCAAAATCAATAACCATGAAGGAGAGTTATGAGCGATCAGTGGCGACATCCTGAGATGGATTACCTCATCTGCACAGAGACTCAGGATCAAGTAAAGGCATTGTCTGGCCTGAGCTATTTTGCCTACATAAATAAAGAAACTGAGCGTCTTCTGGGAATCTTCAAAGCAGAAGGTAACTACATAAGACCTGTATTATTTGGCAGGGTGCTTGAAGAAGAGAAGATGAGAAGTTTTTATGAGCGGAAGGGTAAGTATCTCGTCATTCGCAAATATTCAACCTCTGATGGTTTCCTGAGGGATCTCTGTTATTGTGACACTAAAAGAGAGCTCAAGAATACATTAGCACCTTTGAACTCGATTGATCTGGCAGGGGTTTTTAGGATCGAGAAAGATTACGGCATAGTGGCTATTGACTTCAGAGAGATCTTTGGTTTGAAGTAAGAACAAGGCGCCTGACAATCCTCTATACTTTGGCTGACCGAATTTTAGTAGGTCTAAGCAACGGGTAAAAACGGTCTTACAACGCAATAATTGAGAACTGTTAGGCTCTCGTCATGAGAGTGACGAATACTTCATATTCATAAAAAAGAGCAGACTTCTATGCCGTTAAAATAATTTAGATTTGAGAATAAGGTCAGCATGGCTGACAATTCCTACCAGTTCACCACAGTCCTCGACTGGTGCCCTGCTGATACCAACACGATTCATCAGCTGGGCGACATAGCGAATATCCATCTCAGAAGTAACCGTAATTATGGGTTTTGACATAATTTCATAAACGTGCACGATTTCAGCCTTTTTATCAGCGATTATTACACCCCGGATCATATCCTGAGCTGCAATGAGTCCCCAGGCATCGTCCACCGTTCGTTTTTGCACAATCAAGGTAGTCACCTTTTCTTTCCGCATCACCTCAGCAGCTTCCTTGACCGTAGCGATTCCATCAATGTAATGAATGGCTGTATCCATTATGTCTTTTGCTCTGACAATCGGCAAACCTGTCGCTGTCATGATAATCTCTCCTGCTCTTATCTGGACTGAGTTTAAAAGTACTGATCCCTGACTTCGTCTTTGAATCGTTCTATCTGGCTCTCCAGACCGATAACCTGATCAACCGGCAAGACAAAAGCTATTCCAGTTCCGGGCTTATCGAATTGACCGGCTTTACCTACCGCCTCCAGTATGGGATCAACCAAATGCTCCTCGATGAGAAACATGATGATATCGGTCTGTGCCTCAAGCGTGAGACCAAAGAAAGTTTTGGCTTCTCGTATCCCTGTTCCGCGGGCAGGAATAATCGTTGCTCCTGTAGCACCAGCACTTTTACCGGCATCAACGACAATGTCTGAAATATCTGTTTTAACACTCGCCAATATTACTTTGAACTGCATATCAAGCCTCCCCTGATATTGTTTTACTGCGCCGACGGCTGCTCCAAGCAGCATGCTGAGCATATCCCATCACCGATATTATCGGGAAAAGACTGGCAAAAGCTATAAGACCAAAACCATCGAGTGCAGGATCTCGCCCAGGAACAGCCTCAGACAATCCCAGCCCCAGAGCGGCAACGATGGGGACGGTGACCGTTGATGTCGTAACACACCCGGAATCATAAGCCAATGCTATAATCTGCTTTGGTGCGAAAATCGTCTGTATTATAACAATAACATACCCTGCTAATATATAAACATACAGAGGAGAACCATGTACAATTCGAAACGTCCCAAGCGCAATTCCCACAGCAACTCCAAGGGCAACTGATATGCGAAGACCTAACTTGTTTATGGTGCCTGCCGAGACCTCATGTGCTTTGTAGGCTACAGCAATAAGCGAAGGCTCAGCAATTGTTGTGGCAAACCCAATGAGAGCTGCGAAAAGGTAGATCCAGCCATATGCCGACCAGGATGCAACTGGGGCACTATTCTTGATGCCAGTGAGAAACTCGGGATCACTGAGTTGAGCCGCCATCGTCTGCCCGAGAGGAAACAGCGCCATATCAAGGCCTACGAGAAACAGCGCCAGTCCAATTATGACATAGACGACACCAACAATAACCCGGCTGAACCTAGGAATCGGCTGTTTCAATACGAAAAGCTGAAAACCGATAATAAGTGCCAGTATAGGCAGCACATCTCTAATGGTCAGCAGAAGCGTTGAGAATAATTCAAATGAAAATTCCTGCATGTAGTGCCTCTTAACTAAAAATCAAAATACCGTAAGCCATGACAAAGACCATAGGCAACAATGAAGCAAAAGCGATAAGACCAAAGCCGTCGAGCAATGGGTTGCGTCCTCTGATTATAGAGGCAAGGCCGACACCAAGGGCGGCAACTAGCGGCACGGTTACGGTTGAGGTAGTTACGCCTCCGGCATCATAGGCTATACCGATTATTTCATCAGGAGCAAACATAGTCATACCCATAACCATTACATATCCGCCAATAATGAGGTAATGAATGGGCCACCCGCGGACAATGCGCAAGGTGCCCACCAGTATTGCTATACCTACGGAAAAAGCGACACTGATACGCAAGCCCAAGGCATAGCTACGGATGGTGGTTTCAGTACCATCTATCAGCTTGCTGCCCGCAGCAATTTCAGCGGATTCTCTGGCGATTGCAATAAGTGCCGGCTCTGCAATGGTCGTTGTAAATCCAAGCAGAAAGGAAAAGAGCAGGAGCCAGAATATACTTCCCTTTTTCGCCAGAGCCTGAGCAAGGGATTCACCGATGGGAAAGAGGGCCATCTCAAGTCCCTGCACAAAGAGGCTCAGCCCCAAAACAACAAAAAAAGAGCCTGCAAGCACCTCGGTGAAATTGGGTAATGGCTGCCGAATAACAACAAGTTGAAAAAAGCCGATCACCAAAATTATCGGAAATAGATCTTTGCAGGAAGACCATAGCCTCTGTGCCGCAAACTTCGCCAGGGTTTTCAGTGTGTAAAGCTTTCCAGTCATAGTGAGAATGGTGCTTTCATGAATTGCGCAGACCAGGATGACGTCACAGACAAAAATAATGACGCGAAATCAAAGCTTGCGTCCTGCATACAAGCGATTGTGGATATCAAACATCCAGATGTTCATCGGTTAAACGATAATAATTATACTTGGGCGATATTGCATCATCTATATCAATATTCCAGACAACCAGATGGAAGGAAAAGAGAAGAAACAAGCGTGGAATCGCTCGTGCAGTCAATCCTCTACTCGAGTAAGGTAAAAAAATATCATGGAAACGAAAATTTATCCCACTTTTGAATGATGTCGCTTACCGATGCTGAAAATATCTGGTATGGAGAATAAAAAGAAATTAGGGTTTTAAGTAATACGTGCGTGCAAAGGGTATATTAAGTAAATGTTAAAATGAGCCTGAAAAGCGATTACTGATCATCTCTCATTACCCTTTTCTTAGATCTTGAAGAGTCTTTGCAAGCAAACTCGAGCTGATGAGGTATGCTGATGAAATTCACCAATTACGATCCAGGAGTGTTTTACGACGAGATGTTTGCTGAACCGGGAGCGCCGCGCCTCGGCTACAGTCTGCTCCAGGAACGAATAGAATCGCTTCCGAAGGGCGAAATCCAGGCTCGTCAAGCAGCCGCCGAACAGGCTTTCTTCGATCTTGGCATCACTTTCACGGTATACGGTCATTCCGAAGGAACCGAGAAAATTTTTCCGTTCGACATTATTCCGCGGATTATCGAAAAAGAAGACTGGACCCATCTTGAGAAAGGGCTCAAGCAGCGGGTGTTTGCTCTCAATACATTTATTGACGATATCTATCATGACCAGCGTATTATAACCGACGGCGTCATACCCCGGGAACTGGTCGAATCAGCAGAAGGGTATTTCCCGGTATGTGCCGGGATCAATCCACCGCTTGGGGTCTGGTGCCACGTGACCGGTTCGGATCTGGTACGAGATGAAACAGGCAGTTTTTTCGTACTCGAAGATAATCTCCGTTCACCCTCTGGAGTTTCCTATGTACTTGCCAATCGGAGAATTCTCAAACGCACCTTTCCGATTGTTTTCACAGAGATGAACATCAGGCCGGTGGACGATTATCCGACCATGCTGCTTGATATGCTGCAGGAAATCTCGCCTGTCGAAGCCAGCCTCAGCACAGCGGCCCTGCTTACCCCGGGAATGTATAACTCGGCCTATTACGAGCACTCGTTTCTGGCTCAGCAAGCCGGCCTTGAACTGCTTGAAGGGCGTGATATGATCGTCCAGGATGGGCAGGTAATGATGAAGACAACAAAAGGGCTGCAAAGGGTAGACGTTATCTACCGAAGAATTGGAGAGGACTTTCTGGATCCTCAGGTATTTCGGCCAGACTCCTTGCTTGGAGTTCCTGGACTTATGGAGGCGTACCGATCGGGTAAGGTGGCACTGGCCAACGGGCCGGGAACAGGTGTGGCAGATGACAAGGTAATATACGCCTATATTCCAGAGATCATTAAATATTATCTGGGTGAGGATGCCATCATACCCAATGTACCGACCTATCTTTGCTGGGAGAAAAAACAACTCGATCATGTCCTCGCCAATCTTGAGACACTGGTGGTAAAGGCAGCCAATGAATCCGGCGGCTACGGTATGTTGGAGGGACCGGCATCGACCAAAGACCAACGACAGGACTTCAAGCAGCGAATCATCAGTAAGCCGCGCAACTACATTGCCCAGCCGGCCTTGAAGCTTTCACGGGCGCCGGTCATCGTCGATGATCATAGCGAGGGCAGGCACGTTGATCTCAGGCCCTATGTCCTCTACGGCAAGGATATCAATGTACTGCCGGGAGGGCTTACTCGGGTTGCGCTAGTCAAGAATTCGCTGGTCGTCAACTCCTCTCAAGGGGGAGGCAGCAAAGACACCTGGGTATTGGATTGAACGATGAGTATGCTATTATAACCGATAGGATTTCTTATGCTGAGCCGTGTTGCAGATGCACTCTACTGGATGAGCCGTTATCTTGAGCGAGCTGATAATATCGCCCGCTTTCTTGACGTCAATTGGCATTTGACCCTCGATCTAGCAGTGTCGCAGCAAAACCATTGGTCGGCCTTGGTTTCGGTATCAGGCGATCGTGTCGTTTATAAGCAAACCTATCCGGACGACTCGAAAAACAATGTGGTTCGATTTCTAACCGTCGACCCAGAGTATACCAACTCGATTTATTCCTGCCTCTATAAGGCGCGGGAAAATGCCCGTTCTGTAAGGGATATTATTCCGGAGGAGATGTGGGAACAGGTCAACGTCTTTTTCCATTTTGTTGAACAGCGGGCCAAACCACCATCTCAATTGTTTGAAAATCCCTATAATTTTTGTGAAGAAGTTAAAAGGCGCAGTATGACAATAAGTGGTTTGATGCACGATGCCATGGATCATGATGAGGTCTGGCTGTTCTTTCACCTTGGCAGGATGCTGGAACGGGCAGACAAGACCTCGAGAATCCTGGATGTCAAATATTTCGTCCTGCTGCCGGATGCTGAAGATGTCGGGACAATTGTCGATGATGTCCAGTGGTCTGCCCTGCTGAAAGCGACATCGAG
>JABDPQ010000727.1 GCA_013042695.1 Desulfobacterales bacterium
GATGAGAACTGGTGCTTTGGCGGCAGACAAGCCGCTGTTGTCTTGGCCTCACCAAGAACATTTTTCAGCTACATCTCAACTGAGTTAATTGCTATGTGACGCGCAGTCAGGGCAGATAGTTCGTACGAATCTGCTGTCATTATTAATTACATAGGTTTCTAACTGATGCCAGGAGGCATCCTCACCTTCAATTTTTCTACAGTTCGCGCAAACACAAACATTATCGGGGAAGGTCTCCACTAAATCAAGTGCCATTTTCAACTCTTCTAGAGACTTTGATAATGTAGACTGAATCCTGACTACTCGTTCTGCGACTCGAACACGTGACCGTAATTCCTCGTCATTAAAGGGTTTGGTGATATAATCATCAGCACCAGCATCAAATCCATGCAGGATGTCATTTTGGCTGTCCCGCCCGGTAAGTAAAATGACATATACCGGGTTTTTTCTCTCTAATTCTTTAATGCGCAGACAAACTTCAATACCGTCCATTTCCGGCATTTCCCAGTCCAGGATGGCAATATCCGGCGGCTCCTGTTTCTTCATCAAACTCCAAGCCTCTTTGCCATCCACAGCACTTTCTACCTTATATCCCCACTTTTCAAGGCTGACCTGAACCATTAAACGAGTGGTATACTCATCTTCAGCTATTAATATTTTCACGCAGCGTCCTTTTTCCTGATTTAACCGAGACTTTCTTATATGGTACATGCAAACTATCTGATCACATTTTTATTATCTCGATTAGATCAGCAAAAGTCCAACTTGTTTCAAATAAAAGTACATTTACAGAGAAATACGTGTGTTTTTGATCAAGCTTACATTCATCCTTACGCCTTTCAACCAATAATGAACCTAAAGCAAGCTCTTAATAACAAACTTCCTAGCGCTGAACTGGATTTGCTGGTTCGGGCTTATGACGTTGTTGGCGATATTGCCGTGATCATTATCCCGCCAGAGCTTTTCCACCGCAAAACATTGATTGGTCAGACACTTCTGGATCTGCATAAAAACGTCAAGGTTGTTGCCAAGAGAAGCGGGGTTTATGAAGGCCAACACCGTACCATTGATCTTACCATACTCGCTGGGGAAAATCGGACAGAAACCATTCACAAGGAATTTGGGGTTAAGCTCCTGCTCGATCTGCGTACAATATACTTTTCAGCCAGGATTGGAACGGAACGCAAAAGAATTGCTGATCTTGTTGCAGCAGATGAAAAAGTGCTGGTCATGTTTTCAGGGGCAGCCCCCTTCCCACTCGTTATCGGGCGTCACAGTCATCCTCAGGCAATTACTGGAATTGAAATCAGCAAGATTGCCCACGCTTACGGTAAAAAGAATCTACGCATGAATACCTCGAATTGCCCTATCAAACTGATCAATGGAGATGTCAGGGATGTGGTGACGAAGTTGAATGAAACATTTGACCGTATCATCATGCCTCTTCCTCATACAGCGCAAGATTTTCTTCATCTTGCGCTAGCGCTACTAAGAGACAAAGGCTGGCTGCATTACTATGACATTAAACCAAAAGATCATTTTCAAATATCTTTTAAAACAATACAAGATGCATGTAATAAAGCGAATCGATGTGCAGTTAACCCGCAATTGTTTTTCTGTGGACATATCAGCCCAAAATTATTTCGTATTTGTATTGATGTGCAAATCGTTTAAGTTTATCGCTTAATTTGTATGCGTACTGTTGTTGATTCTTATTAAATCAATCAGTACTATTAGAATACAAGTAACATGCATAAATCATTCATGAAAATAATAGACATAAACTCTCACATCAGCTAGAACAGATATTGAGAGAAGCTCGAAGAGACTCAAACATACGTATCGTATATGTAGACGGCCTTCAATCGAGTTTGGCTGATTATACGCAGTCCTTTGGCGCAGATAGCCAGGTTATTCCTGTCAATTTGGCTTCTGAGCAAGACGCTAACCTTGCATCTAAATTATCGTTATTTCATATGTATGATACTTCGCCACATTGATGAGCAAATAACAGATTTGGTTTAAAAATGATATTGCAGATATAAAGAAGGATAATTGCTCCCACCTGCTATTCCATTGAATTGCTGAGAACTTTCAAAAATTGCTGACCGATGATGAAGGGCAGCACCAATCCACAGGTCTTTGAATAAATCAGAATGAGATAAATCTCCGACATTTATGTCAAGCGACAAGTCAAGATAGTTCAATAATTTACTTGGTTCATATCCTTCAGCTGCAGTATTTTCGCGCTCCAAGCTAGTCACATCTGATATGTAAGAGAACCCCTCCGCCACACCAACTCGTAATCGTATCGGCAGCTTGATTGTATAGTACGCTTTTATTGCTACGACATACTCCTGTGCGCTATTTTGATCTTTGGAGCTATAATGGTAGGCAAACCCTGGTGTGATATAGATATCGATCGGCAGCCCGAACAATGTGTTGGTCAATGGATATCCATAGAATAGGGAAGTCATCTGATTGTGAGTATCTCTGCTGTCTATATCACCAATTAAAACATCTCCAAGACTAGAAGACGTGGCCCAGCCATGAGACAGTCTCAGATATGGCTTTAAGCCAATATTTGAGCGTCTTTTCTCCCTTTTTTCGTTAAAGAGACCGAATCCGGCAAAGGCCTCAGCCTCCCAATTGCTTGTAACTGCTTCAGCTTGACGAACACTGCTGTCAAGCCAGCGAAAGCTGAGGGCTCCCAGCAGATAGAGATTGCTGAAAAGATGATATTTGACATCAGCACCAGCCTGATAGTCGGCTCCTCCGTCGATACCCTCATTTCCAAGCCACTCCAATGCATAGTATCGATCATTGAAACTTGAACTGGTGAATCTCAGATTGAAGTAGGGTATAAACTCAAGGTCGCCTTTTTCAAAACGATGTGAAATCTTGATATTGGCGTGGGCATTGGCAAACTGATCGCTTAAGATCTCAAAGTCCAGATGTGTGTCGCTGTTGATCATATAGCGAAGGCGGGCACCGGCATCTATCGTATTTCCTTGATATTCATTTTGATATTCTTCTGGAATATCAAAAAATCTCAGCCTTCCTAAGAGCGAGGCTTGCCATGATTTTTTGCTATAAAAATGAAATCCTCCTTCCAGGCCATCAAGGTAAAAGCGCTCTCCTTCATAAAAGAGCAGAGGGACAAGACTATTGACACTGCTATCGCCAATATCAAAAATATTAACGGCCGTTCTTCCGCCAATGGCTATTCCCCACGTTTGTTCCTGATATGTTTTTTGCTCGGAATTTTGATTTTCTCGATAGTCGCTATCTTGGCTATAACCAGTAATGCTTACTAAAAAAATTGAACAAATTACCGAGATTAAAAATATAAAGGAATTTCTTGCGTGCATTGAAAAAAAATTTAGGTTACATGAGTTCTGACAGATGAGAATAATTGAAAAGTTGATCTCACTAATCGTACTGAACAACGCTACTCAAACAGTTTCCGGTTCTTTTCTACTGTCCATAGAATGGGGCCAGTAACTTGTGCAGCACATGTGGCACTTTCGAGACAAATATTTCTAGCTTTTTCTTATAGCCTTTCGCTATAGCACAATAAAACAAGAATACGAGTATTTTTTTTAGAGAATTCTCTATCCGGGATTAAACCTGAGATTCTTGATCAAAATTTCAAGCCGTTTTAACTCCAAGCAGTTCGACCAATGGACCTGGTTTGATCTCGTTTAGATAGATACGTTGGGTACCATAAAAAAATGCTGGCATAGATGAAAGGCGAGATTAACTCGTTTACTTCCATCTCATGCCAGCAAATACTAGTAAAAAGAAGTAATGCCGATTATTCTTCGATTTTTAACTCAACCTGGTTTTCTGCAGGGCCCTCATCCGGCATGAAAATAACTGGAGGGCGAAAATCCATGTATCCTGGTCGATCAGAGTAATAGTCATAATATTCTCTTGCACCGAACTGCGTGCCGGCATTATTTTGTCCGGCCGAACACGAGACCAGAAGCATGAGGGTAAGTGATAACGCTGCACATGATAACAATTTTGTGTATATCTGCTTTCTCATCAAAACCACCTTATTAAACGATCTATTTGTCCATTGCTTCGTGTATCTTTACCGCTATTTGAGCTGCTCTGATCTAAAAAATAAGCATGACTCCGTCAATATTCTGAAAAAACTATAATTATGATACTTTCTCTCAACACCCCCCTTGATATGCACCTTCATCTCAGAGAAGGCACGATGATGCAGAATGTCGCCCCCATCTCAGCAGCGTGTTTTGCTGGAGCAGTTATCATGCCTAATCTTATCTCGCCTGTCGATACATTACAAAAGCTTTTTAACTATCGTGAAGATATAGAGAAGGTTTGTAAGAATGAGATATTTGAACCGTATATGACCTTATTTTTTAAGCCTTACCCGAGAGAGTTTTTAGAGGAAGTTCGCGAGCACATAATAGGTATCAAGCTCTACCCTGCCGGTATAACGACGCAAAGTGAGTCAGGGGTTACTGATTTTAACATGATTGAGCCAACGCTCGCCATTATGGAAGAATTGCAAATTCCGTTATTGGTTCATGGAGAGAGCGATGGATTTGTTCTTGATCGCGAACGAGAATTTCTCGTTGTATATCGTCGCATCGTTGAGAATTTTCCTGTCCTGCATGTCATCATGGAACATATTACCACTGCGGATTCAGTCAGTTTTGTAGATGAACATGATACTGTCTCGGCAACTGTCACCCTGCATCATTTGATGATCACGCTTGATGACGTTATTGGCGGTCTTATGCAACCGCATTTATTCTGCAAGCCAATTGCCAAGAAACCACGAGATTTGCAGGCACTTCGTGATGCTGTATTTATGGGTCACCCCCGCATCATGTTCGGTTCTGACTCAGCTCCCCACCCACAGCATAAGAAAGAATGTGTCGGCTGTGCAGCAGGTGTGTTCACTGCTCCTGTAGCTATGCCATTGCTCGCTCAAATCTTTGAAGAAGCAGATCGACTTGACTGTTTACAGGGTTTTGTTAGTGACGTTGCCTGCAAACGCTACGCAATCACTCCCCCCGCAAAAACGATTGAACTTGAAAATAAGCCATATAGGGTCCCCACCCTTTTTAATAATGTACGACCATTTTTCGCTGGAGAAACCCTGCGATGGTCCATTCGTTCTCCTGCCAGAATATGATTGTCTTTATTGGTTATTGACCTCAGCAGTTAGATCCTGTTATCTAACTTTGTAGCTTTACTTTTTCTTCTTCATAATCGATTATGATAAACCGACGACAGGCACTCAAACGGTTTCTAACAATTGGTTCTGGGCTCCTATGTGTGTTCAGTTACAGCACGCTTTGTTTTCGAATTCCCCTGGCGTGGGCAAAGAGACGAATCCTTGAGAAAACCGCCTCCCTTTCAGAGCTCATACATGCAAACCCGAAAGATCTAGATACCCATAAACTCGAGACGACACCTATAGAACAATTTGATGTTATGGGTCAGACTAACCATCCTGTTGACATCGATGACTGGCAGTTTGAGGTGAGAGGAGCCGTAATTACGCCGACAAAGTTTTCTTATCAAGACCTAATCCAGCGACCAGTGCTCGAACGAAATGTACTACTCATCTGTGCAGGTTTTTTTGCCTATAATGGTCTTTGGAAAGGCTTCTCCGTAGCTGATTTGCTCAATGAAATTGGCTTAAAGTCCGGTGTAACTCATATTAAATTTCGTGGTCCTCAGGGGATCAGAGGAAAAACAAAAAAATTTACTATTGAAGAAGTAATAGCGAATAAGGTTTTTATAGCCTATGGAGTGAACGATCAGGTCTTACCGGAAAGGCACGGTTTTCCAATGCGCCTGGTTGCCGAAGACCATAAAGGTTACCACTGGGTCAAATACGTCGACAGATTGACAGTCATCGCCAAATAGTCGTAACGCTCGTCTCAATTATCTCAAGATATTCGACTATAGCAAGTTTTGTTC
>JABDPQ010000729.1 GCA_013042695.1 Desulfobacterales bacterium
GATTTACGCTCACCAATGAAGCCGCTGTCCGGTTTCATTGCCGGATTGACAACGGTGAAAAGGGTCAATTGACGATATTTTATGCAGCCAAGATAGAGAACATAGAGAAATGTCACGACATTGGTCACATAATAGGGCCAGAACTCCCATCGGGTAACTCTGCGCCATTTGCTTATCAGCAGCCGTCTGCCGCGCCAGGAAAAAAGTGGCACAATGATCCTTGTGGCGATAAATAACAAAAAAAGCAACCCCAGGAACACCCAAAAGGCGTGCGAGCTGTAAGCTTCGGCATAGACAACCGCCTGCCTGCCGATAGCCATTGCTCCTAAAACAAGAATCGGAGTCCAGATGATAACTGCGAGCCCGAAAAAAATGAGCAGTTTAACCAAACTCATTTGAACCAGGCCGGCAGCAAAAAACGTTGCTGTCCTGGTACCAGGTAAGAATCTGCTCATGATGATAATTGCAGCCCCTCGCCGTTCAAATAATCTCTTGCTCTGTCTGACGGCATTCTCACTGATGAACCATTTAAGCGGGGCATGCCGAAGCGCGGTCAAGCCAACCAGATATCCGCAAAGGTAAAGAAGAACGTCGCCAATATAGATCCCAAGTCCACTTGCGGCCACCGCACCAACAGGGGTTATAATTCCTTTGGCAGCAAGAAGACCGGCAGCAATACAGGCCAGATCCTCACTGACAAGAGTCGCTGTTGCTATGGCAATGAGTACAGAGAGCTGATTCGTTGAGTTGAGCGCATAGTGTTCAAACTCTTTCACGAAACCACTCACCAGCCCTGCTTCACTGGCCCAGCCTAATGCAGGCAACAGACAGGTTAGGCAAATGAAGAAAAGGAAGTGATAGATTCTAGTTTTCACGGCTTAAAGTGATGGTCACAGCAGGCTGCAACCGGCATTGCTGTGATACAGAAGCATAGGAAAAAGTAATCAGCTCAGAAGTTACTCTGATCTGGCTTTGGCTGACCGTTCGCGTCTCAGGGCGGCTCATCAATACCGAATGGGCAGGAAAATCAGGATGAAACTGCGAATGAAAGCGTGCCAATTGTCGCTGTGATGGCTCGGTATTCCCTCCACAGAGCTCCTTGAATCTATTAATTCGGAATTTCGTTACCTCCCTTGCTCGATAGCCCGACGTGGTTAGCGGTCTTTTGATGGAATCGTCCTTACTGACGACCATTCTTGCTCCATCCCAGGCAAAAAGACTCATCGAACGTGCTTGCATGACAAGGATAAAAAATGGGTGATAACGCATACGTCTCATTTGAGTGAGGACCGCCTCTACCGAGTCGATATCCTGCTGGCAGCTCAGCGATTTGAGCAGCAACCCCCTGCTCACGGCACTGGGCACCTCAATTGCCTGCGAGGGGTAGTTATTGAGAATGCAGCCAATGAGACCATATTGATTGACAAATAACCACGTTCCACCAGCGTCAGCGTCGATGGGACAGAGATACCGGCAGTCGGAATTATTATGCAGTCGAGGAGGAAGCGCATCAAGCCGCTTCCTCGACTCATCACGGTTGAACAACAAGCCGTATTCACTGCCATTTCTCCACCAACTCACGGTACACACGTGTATACCTCTACCGAGAAAAATAGGGGACAGACCACGGTTTTTTTGGAAAAAAACCGTGGTCTGTCCCCTATTTTTCTTACATCTAAGCTCATGAGGCACTGTGAGAGTCGCTGCTTACTTTGATAAAAAACACACTTATCGGAATATAGGCAGCCAATGCCAAGGCGGCAATCTTCGGGAATATTACATAGGTTTCTGGTGAATAAATAAGCAGGTACGCAACCAGCGCCGGCATTTTGTCCAGGTGAAAGACAGAAAACAGCGCGGGAACAAATCGTCTCATAAAATCCGGATGATCTTCCGTAGCACCTTTTGTCGCCCGATAAAGCAGATAGAGAGCTCCCCCCGTCCCTGTCAGATAAATACATACACCGATAAACACATCAATCCCCAATGAACCAGCTTCTACAGCAAGCCGTTTTTCCTCAGATGGAAACCAGAGAAAAGCGGGGACAAAGAGACTACAGAGATAGAGAAACAATCCACCAGCCATAAATTTCAGATGACTCGCTGCCAGCTGGTCTTTTTCGGCCGGGTCGGATTTCTTTAAGAAAAGATATATAATGAGCATTATCAGGCAGATCGCTAAAAGAAAAAACGGCCAGGATGCTCCATTGCCATGAATCGGAAAGATGAGACGATTTTCATTATTTGGCAGGACAAAAATAATACCAAAGATCAAGGAAGTAAAAAAGCCAAATCCAATCAGCAAGCCGCTCATCAGCCTGATCATACCGGAGAGGTAGCAAAATCCTGATACGAGCGAGACAAAAGCCGCAATTGAAATTCTTATTATCACCTGAAACCGCCTCCGCAATCTGGTTGAGTGGAAACCTGGAACCTTTTACAAATTCACAATATGCGGATAATAATCATTTATTTTGGTTTTGTTCAAGCAAACTCGATATCTCACCTGCAGATCTGGATGTCTTTACTTTGCCGTTTTACTATGACTACAGCCTGCCCTGCCAGAGCAGCAGCACCCACCATTTCATATCAACCGACAACAAAGGTTGCAGACTTATCAGCTGCACATACAAATGACAAGGATGGGCTGAAACAGCATAGCAGGAGTGCATTTATTGCAAAAAAGGTCGTTTTATGTTTCATAGTTTTTCTCTATCAAGTAACAGATGTTTAGGTTTCGAAATGAGAGAGATCGATCGGATATTTTATTCCCGATTCTTTGTGCTGGATACACACATGTTTTACGACAAGAAGATAAATCAGACAATAGAGCCACTTGCAAAACGCCCTTTTCGTTCAACCTCTGCGTTATGCTTAAATTTTTATCCTCGGAATAGCAATTATATGCCTGCGGTAAACATTTTTCGCATGGTTTGACTTTGAACGAAAATCATCATTTTGCAAAAGGCTCATTATTTAAGACCAATTTTAACCGCATGAAATAGAGGCGTTTCCATGATCACCGTTATCGCATCAATCGAAATCAAACCCGAAAGCGTGATTGAATTCATCCAAATTTTTCGGGAAAATGTCCCAAAGGTGTTGGAAGAGGATGGCTGTATTGAGTATTACCCGACGGTCGATGTCGAAACGGATATTTCGGCCCAGGTAACGGACCCGTCTGTGGTAACCATTGTCGAAGCGTGGGATAGCATCGAGGCCCTCAAACGTCATCTTGTCGCGCCTCATATGAACACCTACCGGGAAAAGGTGAAGGATTTAATAGTCAGCGTCAGCCTGAAGATTCTGCAGTCAGTTTAGCAGGACATTGTTGGTATCATTTATTGACAAGATTGATTTAAAAAATATTATTTCCACGAGCGCGCATTTATTAACAATAACTTTTATGTGAGATGTATGATCCTGAGTTTGATCTTTGCAGTCATCGGTTTGGTTCTCACTGGTCTTCAAGCCACGTTTATTTATTTAGAGCAAGACACACTCTGTTTTAACGACGGTTGCGAGATAGCAGACAGTCTCACCCGGGTGCCGCCGCTCTACTTCAATATCGTTGGTTTTGTCTTTTTCTTGATTATCTGTTTTGGCTTGCTGAGAGCTCGAAAAGGCTCAGACTTATGGCGGCGTTTTGTCGGACTCCTCCTGCTTGCTGCACTGGCAGCTGAGGCTGTACTCGTATCTTTTCAACTGTTTATAACTCAGGCACTCTGCTATTACTGCCTGATACTATTTGCCCTTATTGCACTGGCCAATTTTTTTCTTGGAATCAAACAAATATTCAGGGGGATCGTCATTTTCTCTGCCGTCATGATTGGTTTTGCAAGCCTTGATTTCAAAACAGGCGCAAGATCGACAGGGTCACTTGATAGGGGCACTATTTCACGCCTGAGCGTCGACAATTCTGAGCGACAGCTTTATCTGTTTTTTTCATCTTCCTGCAAGTATTGTGAACATATCATTGGGCAGCTCCAGGAGGAAAACAGCTGTAATCTGAACTTTAATCCCATTGAACCTATTGATTCATTTATTTTTGAGGGCGCGACACGAAAATCTTCTTATCGACCTGAGATCAATAAAGAATATCTACGCATTTTAGGAATTGAAGAAATTCCCGTGCTGCTTGTCAAAGAGCCGGGCATGTGGAAAACATTGCTGGGCGGCCAGGCAATCAGTGAATATCTTGACCTAAATTGCACAAATAATCTGAAAGACGAACAAACATCAGATATTTCGATTAAACAGTCAAATGCCTACAGCCTGCCTCCTTCGTCACAAAAAGATGGTTGTTCATATGATCAGGATTGCGAAGATCCGGCAAACGGCACATCTGCTGTTCAGTAGATCTCACCAGCTGCCGGAGTAAGCCATGAAACAAAGATGCAGCTGGTGCGGAAGCGATCCTCTCTATAGAGACTACCATGACAGAGAATGGGGCGTTCCTGTTCACGAAGATCAAAAATTGTTTGAAATGCTCATTCTTGAGGGAGCTCAGGCCGGTTTGAGCTGGCTGACGATCCTCAATAAACGAGAAAATTACAGACAGGCCTTTGATCTGTTCGATATTGTCAAAATAGCTCGTTACTCGTCAGATGATGTCCAGCGATTGATGCAAAATGCCGGCATTGTGCGTAATCGCCTTAAAATTGAAGCGGTAATCAAAAATGCGCGTGGAGCAATTGCCATACAGGATCGTTTTGGAAGTTTAGCTGCCTATTTCTGGAATTACGTTGATCACCAAGCGCGACAAAACCGCTGGCAGCGTACTGAAGAAATCCCCAGCAGCACCGCAGAGTCCGAGAAGATGGGCAAGGACCTTAAAAATAGAGGGTTCAACTTTGTTGGTTCAACAATCTGTTATGCATTTATGCAGGCGACAGGGATGGTCAATGACCATATCACCGAATGTTTTCGCTACCAGGAAATCCTCACGTTCAATCGTTCACAGGATTGAGACCGAAGGAGGCCTGCTGACCTCCCCCGACGCTCGGTTCGCTATAAATCGTCTAGCCCAGGTTTACTCCCAGGTAATGCATTCCGCAGGGCATGAGGCTATCGCCTCTTCAACACAATCGGAACCCTCTTCTGCCCCTTCTATAACAAATGCTTTTTCCTCATCTTCATCAAAGCCAAAAACATCGGGACACACCTCGACACATGCCTCACATCCCAAACATTCTTCCACATCAATCTCTACTTGTTTTGCCATGATCCATCCTCCTTGTATTTCAGGCGAACGCCTTTTATCAGGTTTTGGCCTGCCGGGCCTCAAACCTTTTTCGAGCCATACCATATACTAATCAGATCGGCGGTGCAATCGTAACCAGTATGCGCATATCTTTTTCGGCTCGCACCCCATGCGGCTCTCTGATCTGGGAAATGAGGATATCGCCTTTGCCTGCAGGGATCTCAGCTCCTTGATCACCAAGAAAAAAACCACTCCCCTCGAGAACCTGTATGGAAAGATCACCATCAAGGTCATGGGAGTGTACAGGAAATGTCACACCAGCCTCAAGATTAAAGTTGATGATTTTGAAGTAAGGCGAATCCTGGACAAGAAAGAACCGTTTCATTGCTCCAGGCGTAAATTCATTGGTCTCGTCTAATTTGAGGACTTTCATGAAAACCTCCTGTCTCTCTTTTTTTTGCTGCTCAGAGCTCTAAGGTACCTGGCTTAACAGCATGCTCTGTTCAGCAGATCTGAACTTTTGTTGGGAGTCTACAATAGCAGACAAAAGATAACCTTGACCTGGGTCAAGATTGAAGAGACAAGGTACGTTTTTTGAAAAAATTTCCAGGAACCTCAAAGATTCTGAGGTAATAAAGACGCTTTCAGCTGATTACAAGTTTTGCCGTTCCGCTGACAGAAGCCACTTTTCCTATGAGAGCAGCAGCAGGGGTCTCGGCCTCTTCTAGTGCGGATACGAGCTCAGCAGCCTGCTCTTCAGGTATCGCCACCAATAATCCGCCGCTTGTCTGGGGGTCAAGCAATATCTGCTTGTGCCATTCAGGGTAATCGGCAAGGTACTGCAGATAATCTTTTACCAGCATTTCATTGTGTTTGTTAACACCGGTACTCATACCTTTCTGATACATGGTCAGTGCTTCATCCATCACCGGCAGGTCCTCTAGGCTGATTTTAAGCGCAGCTCCTGAAGCTTTAGCCATTTCAAGGGCATGCCCGGCAAGGCCAAATCCGGTTACATCGGTGGCAGCGTGGACATCAAAGTGCTTCAAGACCTCAGCGGCAGATTTATTTAGGTGAATGAGAGCAGCAATACAGGAATCTAATGCAGCTACTGAAACCCAGCCCTTGATATTGGCATTAAATAATACTCCGCTGCCAAGAGGCTTGGTGAGAATCAGCACATCACCTTCTTGTGCGCCACCATTACCCCAATAGTTATCAGGATGGACCGTGCCAATGACAGAAAGACCAAATTTAGGTTCTGAATCTTCTACGGAATGGCCGCCGGCCAACACTGCACCGGCTTCAGTAATCTTGCTTAAGGCTCCGGCAATAATGGAGTTAAGATCATCAGCAGGAAGTTTCTTTGATGGAAAACAAACTAAATTAAGACACACCTTTGGGTCGCCTCCCATGGCATACACATCACTGATGGCATTGGCTGCTGCAATTTGCCCAAAGACATACGGATCATTTACCGGTGGTGTTATGAAATCTGCTGTCGTGACAATTGCAAGATCATCACGTAACCGATAAATACCTGCATCATCGCTGGTCTTGTAACCAACGAGCAAGTTATCATCATCAGCCTGAGGCAGTCCAGCGAGTAGCGTTGCGAGCCCGACCGGGTCGATTTTTGCCGCTCACCCACAGGTTTTTGATAAACTCTGCAGTGTCGGTTTCTTGAAAAGATTGATTAATGACATGATCAAATGAGAGAAAGTATCTGTTGCAATCACACCCGTTAGTAATCGAAGACACAGTTGTTTTTGGTCAATGCAATTATTATACAGATCGAGTTCCTGAACAAATAGTCATTTCTGATAGTTACACCGTCATTAATAGGAATTAGCGATATCACTGCCGCCGGGGTTCAAAATTTGCAAATATGTTTGAAGACCATTGACTGAAAACCCCTATAAAAACGCTTGCTGCCATCGAGCTCAGGCAAAATGAACAGCCTTCGTTGGGACTACCCGTTTGTTAACGGCACCATATTCGTGTAAAGTAGAAGACCTCTTGTCATTACCAGTCCATCTATCAGATAACGAGGAATAACACCATGGCCACTATACGAAAAATCAAATTGCTCATTACCAATAAACCGGTGATTGAAGGAGCCGGTGTTCATCTCAATCGTGTATTTGGATTCAATAATGAGCAGTTGTTCGACCCGTTTTTACTGCTTGATGATTTTCGCTCAGACTCACCTGCCGACTACATCAAAGGGTTTCCCTGGCATCCGCACCGCGGCATCGAAACCATCACCTATGTGCTCAAAGGTGATGTTGAACATGGTGACAGCCTCGGAAACAGCGGCATTATCTCTTCAGGTGACGTCCAATGGATGACGGCCGGCAGCGGCATCATTCATCAAGAAATGCCTCAAGGCGATCGTCATGGATCGATGCACGGTTTTCAGCTCTGGGCCAACTTGCCGGCAGACTGCAAGATGATGCAGCCGCATTATCGCGATATTGCCGACGAGAAAATTCCTCGAATAGAACAAGATAATGGCGTGACAATAAAAATTATTGCCGGAACGGTTGATGGCGTTTCCGGCCCGGTTTCCGATATTGTCATAAATCCGCAATATCTCGATTGCTCCATACCAGCAGGAACAACATTTAAGCATCGCCTCTCTGCCGATTACACCGCCTTTATATATGTCATTGGCGGCACGGGCATCGTCGATCAGAAAACGGTTTCAAATGGTATGCTCGCACTATTCGAAGAAGGTGACGCTATTGAAATTATTGCAGAGAAAGAGCCTCTTCGCTGTTTGCTGCTTGCCGGTAAACCGCTTAAGGAGCCAATCGCCTGGCGTGGACCAATAGTTATGAACACTCAGTCAGAGCTTGAGCTGGCCTTCCAGGAATATCAGGATGGCACATTCATTAAACACCAATAAGTACTTTATCGTATTGCACACCTCCGAACCATCCCGACATGCAGCGCTCATCACTGCGGTGAGCTGATGGTGGCGCTCTCACCCCGCTCCGCAGGACTCCTGGCTGGCTGCGTGGGAAGCCTGGCCTTTAAGGTTCAGATGAGTGAGCCACTTGCAAAACGCCCTTTTCTTTCAACCTCTGCGTTATGCTTAAATTTTTATCCTCGGAATATCGATTATATGCCTGCGGTAAAAATTTTTCGCATGCTTTGACTTTGAACGAAAATCATCATTTTGCAAGAGGCTCGAGTGTTTCTTACAATTTTCCGTATATTCGCAAGATTAATTCCGTCGCTAATCTAGCAGAGTCTGCTGAAATGGCCGGTTGACGATCTTCTCGTATGGCATCTATAAAATCGATAATAATTGCTTCATGGCCAGAAGTATCGGTCACCGCAGCACTTGCAGCGCCGGAATGGAGAGGAGCGGTGAGTTCCTGAGAGGGGTTATCAATTCCCTGGATATGCCATGCAGTGATGACACCGTTTTCCATGATGACACTACCCTTTTCGGTGTGGATGGTGAGAATTGGCTCAAATCCAGGATAGGCGACAGTAGAGGCTATGAAGGTTCCAATCATGCCATTTTCATGGCGGAAAAGGGCCGCGCCATGATCCTCTACTTCAATAGCATGCATAAACCTGTCAGTCAGAGCCTGAACCGTTTCAGGGAGTCCGAAAAACCAGGTGTATAGATCAACCTGATGGCAGGCCTGCTGGATGAAAGGACCACCCCCATCAATCTGCCAGCCTCCGCGCCAGTCGCCGCTGTCGTAATAGGCCTGGTCACGCCAACAGCGCACCGTAAAGTCGGCTGAGAAAATGCGCCCAAGCCCACCTGAATTTATCAGAGATTTGATGGTTTTATTGTCGGGACTCATACGATGTTGATAGGCAACACCAAGTTTAACTTTGTTTTCTGTGCATACCTGGATCATCCGATCCATGTTTTCAATTGTTATATCAAGCGGTTTTTCGGTTAGAACATGTTTTCCCAGTGGTGCTGCATCAAGAGCACCTTGATGATGCAGCCCATTCGGGGTTGCCAGTATCACCGCATCATAGTCAACAGGAATATCGTGCAATGAGGGTGCAATATAGAGTTCTGGTCCGACATCGAGATGTTTATCAATATCCCTGGTGACGATGCCAATGATATCGGCGCCTTCAATGCCGCGAATGGCTTGAAAATAGGTCCGGCTGATATTTCCGCTTCCGACAATGACAAACTTGATTGGTTTTTGCATAATAGGTTCCTTTTATCAGTGAGATGTATGAGATGATAAAATTTTCTGCTGATTGACGCTATAATCTCTGGCTATAGAATCATAAAAATAAGAGCATCACACCCGCTACTTATTGTTGTCTTGGCTTGTCTTCTTGAGCC
>JABDPQ010000734.1 GCA_013042695.1 Desulfobacterales bacterium
CTCGTAATCTACTCGCTGGCTGACCCAGAAAAACCGCAAGAGGTATCTCGCTGGTGGATGCCCGGTCAGGAAACGGAAGGCTCGAAAACCGGGCCGGTGAACGGGCACTGGCTGCACCATGCGCTCAGGCACGAAAATACGCTTTGGGCAGCCTGCTCGCTTTCGGGAGTCTGGGCAATCGATATCACTGATATCAACAATCCGGTAACCGCGGGCAGCTATAATTACCACCCGCCGTTTATCGAGTCTACCCACACCGTCATGGGGATCCCACAAGTCTACCAGGACAAGAAATTGGCATTGGTGATCGATGAAGAGCACGATAATCATCCACGGGGACAGCCCCATGCAGCACTCTGGATACTTGATGTGACAAAGAGAGCAAACATCAGGCCTCTGTCTGTATTCGAGGTGAGCGAATTGGAATCTCCGTGGAGTAGAAGTGGGAGCCGCTTCGGTGCCAGCCAGATCGTTGAACGACCGACAGGAAACCTCACCTTTGCGGCATGGTTTGCTGGGGGGTTGAGAGTTATAGATATTGGTGATCCACTGGTACCAAGGGAATATGGGTATTTTGTCCCACCACCACCACCTGGATTTGCTGCACCCCAAAGCATGGATGTCGAGGTCGACGAAAGAGGAATCGTTTACTTGCTGGACCGTAATAGAGGTTTAGATATCCTGGAGGTTTCCTGATAGTAAGGTTGATTCAACAATCAACTGTATGCAGGATCATTTAGCCGCATATGGTGCGGTTCAGTCGGACAGCGGTAAATTTAGCCCTGCACGCGATGAATGAAGAGTTATAAAACAAGCTGAAGACCACTTGGCAGACGGATTACACGTTTGAAAAAATGATTTTGGGTCAACTATAGTGTGTGCTTCATATCTTCGCTGAGCAGGGCAGGTTTGACAATCCGCCCGTCTATTCGTACCAGTATTAGGTGTTACCCGTGGCAAGAATTTTGTTTTCCTGGCGCTTCTCAATGGGAACTCACTCACAAGTCACAGCTAGCCCTACGTTTTGCATACTGGCCCCGATCATTTTTCCATTGCTGGTCATTAAGAGCGCTCGCTGACAAAGATGTCGAACCAACAACCTCATCGCGTGACACTCATCCCCGGGGACGGTATTGGCCCCGAGATAGTACAATCAGCCAAAAGTGTGATCGAGTGTACCGGGGTTAGGATAGAGTGGGAAGAAATGAGGGCGGGCCAATGCGCCATTCCCGAATGCGGACACCCGGTTCCAGAAAGCGTCCTTGATTCAATCAAGAGCACTCAGGCGACGCTCAAAGGCCCCATGATAAATGTGAGGGGCACTGAATTCCCAGGCCCCAATGGATACATACGCAGGACTTTGGGGTTGTATGCCAATGTCAGGTATGCGCGATCGTTTGCAGGTGTAAAAACCTTCTATCCCGATGTTGATATTGTTGTCGTTCGAGAGACAACAGAAGATGTATACCGGGGACAAGAACAAATGATTGGTCCAGATGCTGCGGTTGCACTCAAGTTTACTACACGTGCAGGTGCCAGTCGGGTGATTCGTTTTGCCTTTGATTTTGCCACCAGGGAAAATCGAAACAAAGTAACGGTCGTCCTGAAGGCGAACGTGTTGCGGCTGACCGACGGCCTTTTCCTGGAAGAAGCGAGAAACATATCCAAAGACTTCCCGGATATCGAATTCGAGGAGATGAACATTGATGCGCAGTGTCTCGAACTCGTTCGAAAACCCCAGGAATATGACGTTCTTGTTATGCCCAATCTTTATGGTGATATCGTTTCCGATCTGGCAGGTGGACTGGTAGGCAGTGTGGGACTCTGCCCGGGAGTCAATATCGGCGAGGATATAGGTGTGTTCGAGGCAGCCCACGGCAGCGCTCCCAAATATAGTGGGCTGAACAAAGTGAACCCTACTGCCATGATTCTCTCCGGTGCGCTCATGCTGGAGTATCTAGGTGAAAAAGACAGCGCCATGAAAATTAGACAAGCTATCTCGGATGTGTTGTTTGAGGGCAAGCACCTGACGTATGATCTGGGTGGTAAGGCCGGCACAACCCAGATGACCGGTGCTATTGTAGATCAAATAGAAAATGTTTCATAATCAGGATCTTTCTGTTAAGCATATGGGGAGGCAAAAGTACTTCTCCGTAGTACACGTTTGTTGAAATTTGGTTAAGGCCAACAAAACAATTCGCATGTCAAAGCTCGTTAGTAAGGTAGCAAAATAAGGCAAAGAATTTTCACCAGAGGCAGGTCGATTCTCTATGAGATCGAGTTCCTCAAAATTACAGCCAAGGAGAATTCTGATATGAATTTTGATAACAAATTTTATGCCAAACTGAACCGCAGGGATGTTCTTAAAACCTCATTGACCCTCGCTGGCGCCGCAGTTGCCAGTAAGATTCCTTTCAGTAACGCATTTGCCGCTGATTATCCGGATCGCAACATTCAGGTTTACGTCCCGACCAGGGAAGGTGGAGGCGCGGATCGATTGCTTCGCGCCATTACTGGGGTATGGAAAAACTATATTGGAACAAATTTTGAAGCATCTTTCTACCCGGGGGCTTCCGGGCGGGTAGGCTACGAAAAATACATGGGACTTGCTCAAGACGACATGTATGAGCTGCTCTTTGGGAACATGGGGGCGGAAGTACTCAACTGGGTACTCAAGCCGCCAACTTATGATCTTGATACCTTCAAGTATATCGCCCAGGTTGATAGTGATCCCGGAATCATCTATGTGAGCCGGAAGAGCAAGTTCCAAACTATCGATGATATCGTGGCGGAAGGTAAAAAGAGGCGGTTGAATTTCGGTGTCAGTCGCTTGGCTCACCCGGCAACTCTGGGTGCTCTGGCCCTTGGCAAACTCACCGGCGCAGAATTCAATCCGGTTCCGTTCTCGGGCGGAAAAAACAACCGGGCAGCAGTCGCGACCGGAG
>JABDPQ010000495.1 GCA_013042695.1 Desulfobacterales bacterium
CTATAAAAGGATGTTGAACTGAGGCACGTGTTTTGAGGATGGATTTTAGTTCTAAATTCAGTTGTAATAAGAGGGGTATCCGCTGAACTATGCTTGTTTTGTTAGCGGCGGCCCCAAGATACAGATAAACGGCGGTTTAAAAATGCTGTTAATAGAAGCTAGATAACCGCCGTCGTATGGTTCTACTCAACGACGTTTTCAATTCATTTTCAGATCTCAACCTGTTCTTTCATTCGATAGCTTTTCCCCTCAATAACAACGGTATCGGCATGATGCAGGAGCCTGTCCAACAAGGCCGATGTCAATGTAGCGTCATTGTTGAAGATAGCCGGCCAGTCCTTGTAGGCGCGATTTGAGGTGATAAGTATCGCTCCGTTCTCATATCGTTTGCTGACTACCTGGAAGAGAAGATCCGCCCCGCGTTTGTCTATCGGCAGATATCCTATTTCATCGAGTATGACCAGTGCCGGTTTGAGATACTTTTTCAGACAGGATTTCAATTGTCCTGCAGCTTGGGCGGCAGACAAGGTGTTGATCACATCCACCGCAGTGGTAAACAACACGGTATGTCCTCGTAGGCAGGCCTCATAACCGATGGCAGTAGCCAAGTGGGTCTTGCCCAAGCCGACTCCGCCAAGCAGTATTGCATTTGCTTTGTCGTTGATAAAGTTCAGCCTGAGGAGGTGCTTCACCTGCATCTGGTTGATCTTTTCAGGCCAGTTCCACTGGAACTGATCCAGGGTTTTGATGACGGGAAAGCGAGCCATCCTGATCCTGCGCTGTATGGCATTGTCCCAACGAAGATCGGTCTCTCCTCTGATGAGGTGTTCAAAGTACTCCTGGTGGCTCCATCCTTTTGCAGCCGCAGTTGTTGCCATCTCTTCATAATTACTGTCCATAAATCGTAGTTTGAGGTAGTCGAGCTGGTCGACGAGTTGCTGTGGTTTGCTATTCATTATTTTCCTTTCCTGTATAAACGGTTATATCCGGCTCCCTGATCTCAAGTTCAAGTAGATCTGAGGCTCTGGTAAGGTGCAGGGCACCACACGGCTGGGTAAAGTATTTTCTCTGCTCAAGCAGATTGGCGATGTAGTCGCAGGAGAAGGCCCGGAACTCCAGGGCATCTGTTATAGCCCGTGCCACCTGCTCTTGTGAGTAGATCTCGGATAAACCGACGATCTGTCGGATATGGTGCATGACGTTGAGCTTTTTCTCAACAAGTCCGCGGTAGTATCGTTCCGAGTTGGATGATATGGTAAGAAAGCGCATGAGCATCTTCTGGTCCCGGGCTTTGCGGCGCTGTTGCAGCAGCGCTTTGGGGTGATCCGGATCTTCTATATCCTGGTACCTGTCGTAACTTCTGGTATGCCTGGCGATGAGCTTGTTGTCATGGTAGATGCAGAGCCGGTCTGGATAGATCTTCATCGTCAATCCGGTTGAACCATATTCCGCCGGTACGGAATAGCGATTGGTGTCCAGAGTTATACGGAACTGGCGTGTCGCCCGTACCCTGGTGATCGTCCCGATGTCGTAGGGTTCCTGCGGCAAGCGGTGCAATAGTGCGGATTCTTCAGCAAACATGTCTTTGGGCCTTTTCCGTGTTTCCCCATGATTCCTGACATTGGCGATGTTTTCGAGCCAGTGCACTACAGCAGGATTAACGGTCTTGAAGTCACCGGGATCAAGCCCTGCCAGGAAGTTTTTCTTGATGTAACCCACTGCATTTTCTACAATACCCTTCTCGTTGCCCTTGCCGACACCGCAGGGGACGATGGTAAAACCGTATTGATTGGCGAAGTCCAGATACTTCGGGTTGAAGACTGGGGCCCGGCCGGTAACTCTTTTGAGTACCGCCGACTTGAGGTTGTCGACCATGATCCGGGATGGACTACCTCCAAAGTACTGCAGGGCTCGCTGATGACAGCCGAGAAAGTGCTCCATGGTCTGGGAGACGGTAAACTCCGCATACATCATCCGGCTGTAGCAGAGCACCATGACGAAGAAGCTCAGGCGTCTCCGGGTACTGCCAACAGCAATCGATCCATAAGAACCCCAGTCAACCTGGGCGCACTCGCCAGCAGCGAAGTTCAACTTCAGATAGGCTTTGTGCTTTCTTGGCCGAACCTTGCGGACATAGTCCTTGACGATGGTGTATCCGCCGTCGAAGCCCTGCTCTCTGATCTTCTGGAATACTTGGGCAGCACTGTACGGGTGACGCTCCAGCATCCCGAGGATATCTCTTTTAAACGGGTCAAGCTTGCTTGGCCTATGCCCCGGCAGCCTTTGTTGAAAGCCGCTGCTGTCCATCCACTTGGAGACGGTGCGGGGATCAAGATCGAGTTTCTTCGCTATTTGCCCGGTCGTAAGGCCTTCTTCTCTGTATGTCCTTATCCGGCAATATTGTTCGTAATCTATCATCGCCCACCTCCTCCTGCCATTTGCTGCAGGATCTTACCGATTGATGCGGTATTGGAGCCGGCCTGTAACGGTCCCCTGCCAATGTCCAGTGCCAGGACCTGGTAAAGCGGTTCCCGATAGGCGATCAATTGGTGGTGAACCAGGGCGTTTCTTGCCTCACTCAGCACGCTCATATCCATGCCCAGTCTTTTTCCAAGCGTTTTGTCGCCGTAATAGCTCAACCCCTGGTTGTCTCCAACTGTTACCAGGAACAGGTACAGCGCAGATGCCTGGTGGCTGAGATTATCGATGCGGCGTTCACGGACCAACCGATGATCCACCCAGCTGAACTGTTCCGGTATGCTCCGGATCAGGTGCGGCAATATGGGTTGTTTGTCTACTGTCATGGTGACCTCCTTCATCTATTGACGGTTTGGTGAGAATATCGTTTCCCAATTGTTGCAGATGAAGAGAGGTGCGGGCGATGTCATCTTGTAACGGTGAACCGCTTAAATGTGCCAATAAGCCCACAAGAACAGTGGGATAGTTCGTTAAGAGATCTTGTAACGGTTCTTTTGTTAACTTTGACTTATCATGCTGTTTTTCTTTATGATTTCCGAACAAGTGATCTTGTAACGGTTTCTGCTTTGTTTGCCGTTTTTTCCAGTATCCTGGATTTTGCTTTCGCCACTGCTGAACGCGGTGAACGTTTTCCGGACCACGGAAGTAATTTTTGTTCTCCGCTTTCTGCAGCCATTTCTTCTGGCCGGCGACCTTGCTTGCCTTGCGGCATGCCAGGCTTGTACAGTATCGCTGCTTGTTCCTGTTCCGGTGATCCGGGATGAATAACTCCCGGCAGTACCTACATTTACGTCGTCGTGACAGTCCCATATTCCTGAATCCTCCTCAGGGATATGTTTACTGCTGATCTGAGTTTAGTGGAAAAGATTAAGGTAGAAAAAGCAGGAGAAGAAGAGTTGGTTACACGATTAATTTAGAAGAAGACGAAGAAAACAAATTATACATTTTCAAACCGCCGCTCCAAGTACATTTTCAGCTCGCCGCTGACAATAATTGTATAGATACCAGAAAAGCCTGGAATTGATCAAATTTCCAAATAAAAGGAAAAGCCAAACGAAAGAGGGGATAGCAGATATCCTTAATTGATTTTTTGTT
>JABDPQ010000740.1 GCA_013042695.1 Desulfobacterales bacterium
TCGGTGCAATAGACACCGAGAAATGGATTATCATGATGGTACTCATGCTGAGTTCCCTTCTTAATATCGCCTACCTGCTGCCCATTCCACTCAGGGCTTTTTTACGTGAAGACGGTGTTGAGCAGGACCAGGGTTTTCAAGTAAAAGAGGCTCCTGCACCTGCACTGCTGGCACTGAGCGTTACCGCTCTTGGCTGTGTTGTGCTGTTTTTTTATACTCAACCGCTATTTGAATTGGCATCGGCTTTCTTGGAGGCCTCGGGAGGTTATGGCAGATAAAAAACAGTATATATTTGATAATCCTAAAAATGTTCAGCGGCTCATCCGTGCTCTGTATGTATGCTGCGCGATGCTGTTCATCCTCGATTTTATCATTAACCGCCACTTTATCCATCCATATGAAGTATTGCTCGGTTTTTATGCGGTATATGGATTTGTCGGTTGTGTCATACTGGTCATCATTGCCAAGTGGATGCGAACATTTTTAATGAGGGATGAGAACTACTATGATCAGCAGCAGGTAGCCACCGATGAGAAAGAGGGAGGTGAGCATGTGGTACAATGATCTGCCTGCCTTTGTTCCGTTCTTTATTGCCGCAGCGCTTGCGCTGGTGACGAGGGGAAATCTTCGTTCGTTTCTAATGCTTGTCATTATCGTTGCCAGCGCACTGCATCTATGGTTGCTGCCCGAGAGCTTGACGGTGGAACTGCATTTTCTTGAATATGATCTGGTTCCGTACCGGGTTGATCGACTCAGCCTTGTTTTTGGTTATGTCTTTCACATAGCCGCTTTCATTTCAGTTCTCTTTTCGCTGCATGTGCGTGATACAGTACAGCACGTCTCAGGGTTGCTCTATGCCGGCAGTGCAATGGGTGCTGTTTTTGCCGGCGATCTACTGACGGTCTTTGTTTTCTGGGAACTGCTGGCCGTTACCTCGGCATTTCTCGTCTGGGCGCGGCGCAGCAAGCGCTCATTTGAGTCTGGTATGCGCTACCTGATCATCCAGGTTTTGTCAGGTGTTATTCTGCTGGCAGGGGTGTTGGTTCATGTTCGAGCGACTGGTTCATTGAGTTTTGAGGTGATTGGTACGACAGCGCTAAGTGGCTGGCTGATTCTCATCGCTTTCGGCATCAAGGCGGCATTTCCGCTGATGCACACCTGGTTGACTGATGCTTACCCCGAGGCGACGTCAACAGGAACGGTTTTTCTTAGTGCCTTCACCACAAAAACAGCGATTTATATGTTGGCTCGCGGCTTTCCAGGAACTGAACTGCTTGTCTATGTGGGAGTGGCCATGGCCTGCTTCCCGATTTTTTATGCAGTAATTGAAAATGATATGCGACGGGTCTTGTCATATAGCCTGATCAATCAGCTTGGTTTTATGGTATGTGGAATCGGTATCGGCACTGCCCTGTCGATCAATGGCACGGTATCACATGCTTTTGTACATATTATCTATAAGAGTCTGCTTTTTATGTCGATGGGTTCGGTGCTGTTCATGACCGGAAAAATCCGGGCCACGGATTTGGGAGGACTCTATAAAACCATGCCGAAGACGGCAATATTCTGCATTATCGGTGCGGCCTCGATCTCGGCATTTCCCCTGTTCAGCGGTTTCGTGGCCAAATCATTGATCATGGCTGCCGCACTCAAAGAAGGCTATCACTGGATATGGCTGCTGCTGCTGTTTGCTTCCGCAGGTGTTTTTCATCACGCCGGCATAAAAATACCCTATTTTGCTTTTTTTGCTCACGATTCAGGAATTCGCACTTCTGAGCCGCCGCTGAATATGGTAATCGCCATGAGTATAGCTGCATTTTTATGCCTTGCTATAGGGATATATCCTGTATGGCTGTATAGTATTCTACCCTTTGATGTCGTTTACAACCCATATGACATTTCACATGTGCTAACCCAGACACAGCTGCTGTTCTTCTCTGCTCTGGCATTTGTCTGGCTGAACCTGAAGGGAATTTACCCACCTGAAATTTGTTCGGTCAATGTTGATTCCGAGTGGTTTTACAGGAAGTTTTTAAAACGAATTGGACATTCGGTTTTCAGCTGGATATGGAGGACAGACGCTACATTCAGGTCCTCGGTACTCGACCGTATCAGAGGGCTCATTGTTTATCTTGCCCAGCTTCATTACCCCACCGGCAAGGTCTCTGTCCTGCGACCAACTGGATACATGGTAATCTGGGTTGCAATCCTTCTGGCTGCTTACCTCTGGCTGTTGCTGAGTTTTCCCAGCGCTCATCATTGAGTTTCGTTGCAGAACAAGCACTCAGAATGCTATACCAACGGTGCTCATAATAATCAAATTTTGCTTTTTTCACCCGGAAGTTTGCTCTCAAACCTCGGCTGCAAGCGGCTGCAGGTGAAGCTTCAAAAAGCTTTGACGATGCTTGACCTGATCTGCATCTTTCGATACAATAGTCGGAACGGCTTGCTAAGTATTTGATCTTCATAGGATGTTTTACATTTTAAGGATAATTTATGCAGTTTGATCAGGAAACTCAACGCCGGCAGATAGAACGTTTTATTAAAAGGATGCCGAGCTTATCTACATCAGTAGGCAAAGTTATGGAGATCTGCAGCAGAACAGATGCCTCTCCCAACGAACTCAACAAGGTAATTTCCCTTGACCCGGTATTGACCGGGCAGGTTCTTAAGTTGATCAATTCAGCCTATTATTCTCTGGTAAACAAGGTTACCACGCTGACTCGGGCGATTACTATGCTCGGGCTCAACACGGTTAAGAACATGGCGCTTTCCACGGCGATCATAAAAACTGTTTCCACCGTGAAAAAGTCTCGAGCCCTGCCGACAAACAAATTCTGGGCTCACTCGATCAGTGTGGGCGTCAGTGCGAGGCTGTTGGCACAGGTTAAGGATATTCCACTGGCGGAAAGAGAGGAACTCTTCATCGCGGGTCTGTTGCATGACCTTGGCAAAATTCCCTTTGGTGATGAATACATTGAGGTACTCGCGTTAGCGAGAAATGAACAAATTCCCTTGATCGAGGCAGAGCGCGAATATATGGGAATCGATCATCAGCAAGTTGGCCTTATGATAGCAGAGAAGTGGAAATTGAATGCCATTATTTCAAACTGTATCAGCAATCATCATGACTTGGACCTGCCAAACATCGAACATTTGACGCAGGTTGGGTATGTTGCTCTGGGAAACATTTATTCAAATGTCTATGACATAGGTTTTGCTGGAAACCTGTATCCATCGGAAGCTGCAATAGAGACGTTTTTGGATGTAACCAATCTGAGCTGGAGGGAGTTTGTCAATATTCGCGAGGATATTGAAACAGAAATTCAAAAGGCGCAGATATTCCTACAAATTTAACCTTTCTCAGGTTCTCTGGGGAGTAGATTATAATGAGAATTAAATTTTGGGGTGTCAGGGGCTCTATCCCCTGTCCTGATCCTGGCAAGACAAAGTATGGTGGAAATGGCGCTTGTCTTGAGCTTCGCATCGGTACGAGCGATAAGATTTTTGTTATTGATGCCGGTACTGGAATTCGAGGTCTTGGAAACGCTATGGTGAGCAATGATCTGGCGCAGGGCTCGCTTGATATAGAACTGTTTTTAACTCACACGCATTGGGATCATATCATGGGTTTTCCCTATTTTAGCCCGATATACATCCCCGATACCAGACTGAAGGTATATGGTCCTGTCACCTTCGAAGATGATCCTCTTGAAGATGTTGTCGGGGGACAGATGAAATACCGTTATTTTCCTGTAAATGTAGGTGAATTAGCCTCGGAAATAAAATACGTTCGACTTACAGAAGGTCCGGCAATGGATCTCGGAGGCGGGCTGTCGCTAACCACAAAGATACTTAACCATCCTATCATCGCTCTTGGCTTTCGTTTTGAATATCAGGGGAAGATTTTTTGTACCTGTTATGACACAGAACCTTTTCGTAATTTGTTCATTACAGACCCGGAACATCCGGATTATGATGAGGCGATGGCGTATGAGGGCAATCTTGTAGCTGAAGAGCAGAACACGATCATCGAGGAGTTTTTTGCCGGTGCGGACTTCTTGGTTCATGATGCACAATATACAGAAGATGAATACAGAACTAGTGGGCTGGGGACACAGCTGTATGGAATGGGCTGTGGCGTCGGCACGTCGCGCCGGGGTCAAGAAGCTGGCACTGTTTCATCACGATCCTGATCGAACTGATGTCCAATTGGACTACCTGACCGAAAAGTATTGCCAAGCAGCCGATAATGGCGATATGGAGGTCTTTTTTGCCCAGGAAGGTATGGAAATTGATCTTTTGGCAGATGATCAGCAATAGTGTTGCTTGATCAGCGAAACGATCTCAGCATCCGGCTGAAAGATGAGCTGTGGACAGCTGGGAAAAGGTAAATAAAGTTCTTCAGCGAATGGGGTTTTTGCTACATTTCTATTGTATGCTTCAACCAAGAGTCTTTCAAGGTTGACGGTATCTTCAGTATTATAGGCAAGGAGCGTTTCCAGGGCAGATTCATTGTCATAACGTTCATATTCTCTCCAGAGTAGAACAGCAAAGGCACCATCGATGCCATCGAGTGTTCCACGATTTATGCCCATTTGTTTTTCACAACCCTTTAACCCACCTTTACAGCCTAGCCTGGCAAGGACATAACGCAGATCAATTTGAGCGTGGTCAAGCTTTGTTTTGAAAAACCTCTCGATAAACGGGATATCAAAAGATATGCCGTTGTAGGTGACAAGCACCTTGAATTCCATAACATCATCGACAAAGCTCTCCAGATTCCTGCCGTTGATGTAAGTTTTAACTTCCCTGCCGTCGTAGAGGGCAATAGTTGTAATATCAGCACTATCGCCAAGTCCGGTTGTCTCTATATCAAGATAAGCGGTGCTGGCCCGGAAATGAGGGAATAGCCGCCAGACATCAGCACGTTTTAAGCGTTTGGTGAAGAAATGAGGATCATGTCCCAGGAATTTTTGCGAAAGCGCCAGGTTTTCAACAATCTCGCGACTGCTTAAGCGAGGAACAATGTCCGGTTTTTTCTGCAGCTTGCTCCAGGTAGTGATGCCGCTATCCCAGAGTCTTTGCTCTGTGGTGTTGCCGATACCGGGTATATGGCTGAAGGTGTGAAGAAGCATGGCGGTCTCTATCAGGCAATTATGCAGCGTTTGTCACTCATCAGGCGATACTTTTTTGCGCAGACGTTTCCTCTGGCTATGTTGGGTTTTCCTGTCGAGGCGCTTTTTCCTTGCTGCTTGTGTCGGCCTGGTAGGGATCCGCTTTTTATCTTGTTTTATTACCCGAGCAATGAGTCTTTGCAGGCGCATAAGAGCGTCCTGACGGTTTTGTTCAAGGCTCCTGTATTGCTGTGCCTTAATGATGATGTTGCCATCTTTGGTGATTCTTCGATCTTGCAGCTGCAGCAGTCGCGATTTGCAGAAATCAGGCAGAGATGATGCGGCAATATTGAACCTCAGGTGTATGGCGGTGGAGACTTTATTTACATTCTGGCCGCCAGGCCCTGAGGCTCGAACTCCGGTAAGCTCGATTTCATTGAGCGGAATTGAGATTCGAGGCGATATGTGAAGCATCGTAAAAAGACTTATTATGTTTGCTCTATAAACCGAACTGCATGCAGATAAGAAAACCCTTGGTGATCATACCATACTACACGGAGCTATTTGTTGCAGTTCAAGAAAGCATATAACCATTGTTTTGATGTGCCATCACCTGCTCCGGGGCTAGCTGAAGCTGCTGTCACCGACAATATATACCTTCATCATGTTGGTCGTTCCGCTCGTACCCAATGGTAAACCGGCGGTTATGACAACCAGATCGCCATCGCTCAGTAATCCTGCGTTAACTGCAGAGCTGATGACGTTGCTGAATTGCTCGTCAATGGTCTCGGCGGGCGCACATTGCAGGGGGATGACCCCTCGAACAATATGCAGTTTCCTGAGACTGGATGCCATTGAGCTAATCGCTATAATGGGTGTCTTCGGGCGGTAACGTGCGACTCGTCGGGCTGTTGAACCGGAACGTGTGGCCGTTATGATCGCTGTGGCCGACAGGTCTGCCGCAGTGGCGCAGGAGGCATAGGAAATGGCATCGGTAATTACCGGCCTCCGGAATCGCAGACCTTCCGCCAGAATTGCCTCGTAATCAAGTGCCGCCTCGCTGATTTTTGCAGTTTTTGCCAGGAATGTGACTGCCTCCACCGGATACCGACCTATGGCCGTTTCTCCGGAGAGCATCACGGCATCGGTGCCATCAAAGATAGCATTGGTGACATCGCTTGCTTCTGCTCTGGTCGGCGTCGGTCTCGATATCATTGATTCCAGCATTTGGGTTGCGGTGATGACTGGCTTGCCAACCCGATTTGACTCGCGAATTATCTTTTTTTGAATTACTGGCACCTCTTCGGCAGGCATTTCCACACCAAGATCACCGCGGGCTACCATCAGCCCGTCGGCCGCCTCGAGTATTTCCACCAAATTCATGACACCTTGCCGATTTTCGATCTTGGCTATGACTGCCTGATGGCCACCTGCGTCTTCGATGACCTGGCGTACAGTACGGACGTCATC
>JABDPQ010000747.1 GCA_013042695.1 Desulfobacterales bacterium
CAAAGGAGTAAGACACGATGGCTGAAGGCACAGTAAAGTGGTTTAACGATGCAAAAGGTTTTGGTTTTATTGAGCAAGATGGCGGCAAAGATGTATTTGTACATCATTCAGCAATTCAGGCCGAGGGGTTCAAGTCTCTAACAGAAGGCGCTCGTGTGACTTTCGATGTTGTCGATGGTCCCAAAGGCCCTGCGGCAGAGAATGTTGTCCAGCTCTAAGTAAAGAGAGCAAGAGCCGCGAAGACCCCACATTCTTATTGTGGGGTCTTAAACGATAATACAACATTCACGTAAGGATAACATTTTGGCCAGAACAAATTATTCATTTGAAAAGCGAAAAAAAGAGTTGGCAAAGAAAAAGAAGAAAGAGGAGAAAAAGCAGCGCAAGCTCGAAAAACAGAAAGAGGTGATTGATCCTGAGAAACGCCAAACCTTTCAGGATTAACTTTGCTTTCAATTTGACTATGACTTCAGTTTTCACCGGGGATAGAATTTAATTTGAGGGAGGTCAAAAAAACGAGCGCTCGCCATTATGCCGATCCTTATATCGGTTACCTATCCTTCAGATTCTGACAAATAGGCGCTCTAGCACTTTAGAAACTGGCACATCAACAACCATCTCGTTGCCCGTCTGACTGATTATAATTCAAGCAAGCGTCAACCTATCATTCCTGATCAGTTCTGAGAAGGAAATACCTGTCGCACCCTTTCTAGATGCAGGTACAACCATATTAAATGCCATCACTGCCAGCAAGAACTTGACCTGGTCTGATGTTTTCTCACAGTATCAATTTGGAATGATGCATAGTTTTGTCCCTTCTTCACCACTTTAAAATTACGGCACAATTACTAAAAATAGTTATTGTAAAGAACTAATTCGTATCGCACAGGCAAAAAAGTTGCTATTGGAGAACAGTGATGGGTCATGCAAATCAATTACGAGAAGCAAAAATACTTTTCGCCTCTGGGCATTTGAAAGAAAGTATAGAGTTATTTACTATTGCAGAAGATTGCGGCAGTAATATAATCGACGTCTGTCTGAGCAGAGGGGCAGCCCGGGTTGCGCTCGGCAGCTATCAGGATGCAGAGCAAGACTTCACTCGCGTCCTCGTTGAAGACAAAAACAATGAAAGGGCATATTACTTCAGGGGAATTTCCCGAGTTGCCCTTGGTCACTATAAAGATGCCATACACGATCTCACCCAATCACTGGCGAGAAATCACCAAAGGGGCATCGCTCACCTGGTTCGGGGCCTGGCTTATTCGGAGCTGGGGGAAAAAAGCGATGCAGAACTTGATTTCAATTCAGCCTCAGCCTTTTCTGAGGCAGAACTGCAAAGTTTTGAAAAACTATTCGGCACGATTCCTTCTCCCTTTCAGAATACCAAAGCCCTTCTCGCGAAGGAAAATGCCCCGTGGAACAATTTGCTTACAGGCAGATCTGCAGATATGCTGCGCAGTCTGCTCTCGTAAATATATGTTGTTTTTACGAGATGGTGATGCGTGCAGAGATCAAAATACCTGTAATTACTAAATGGTCCACCAGTTAAATATATTATGACACGCGAAAAAATTAACATAAACATTCTATTTATTGTCCTCAGCATCTGTTTTTTATCGGCCTGGGGGGTAGCAGGAGCCACCGTAAAGATGAAAGATGGGATAGGTATAATTCTGGATTTCAGCCGCGCTGAAGATAAAAAGTCTTGGCAGATTGTTAACGATGGCGTCATGGGAGGAATTTCACAAAGCGAGATTGTCTTCAGTGATAGTGGCGGACTCATTTTTCGGGGAACAGTTTCGTTGGAAAATAATGGCGGTTTTGCATCGTCGAGAAGGAGTGCACAGACGTATAATCTTGAAGGTTATTCAGGTATGCTCCTGCAGATACGAGGCGATGGCAAAGACTATCAACTCCGAGTCCGAACCGACAATCGCTTTGACGGTATTTCCTATCGCTATCGCTTCACGGCACAGTCTGGAACTACACAAGTCATTAGAGCTCCTTTTACTGACTTTGAGCCGGTCTTCAGGGGACGAATTATAAAGGATGCCGCACCGCTTTTACCTGAAAATATTCAGCAGATTGGATTTCTCATAGCCGATACACAAGCCGGATCATTCAGCATTGAAGTTGACTGGATTAAAGCATTTAAATAGTAAAAGGAAATTTTTCATTCTTCTGTTTTTACAGCGGTGATAATCCCCCTGTATCTACTCCAAAGAGTTGACAAAATGCGATCTCTAATTGGTGAGTTCATCTTAAATGGTTGTGCTGATTTTTTATGTTCTCAATCATTCAAAGACACCTTCATGGGCCATTGATGCCAAACAATCTGATTGATTGTAATTATTCATAATGTGTTTTAAGCTGCGGTATCAGAAGGTTTAAGATACCAGAAAGCTGTGTGAGCTCTAGCAATACGCCCTTTTCACTCAACCTCTGCGTTAAGCTTAATTTTTATCCTCATAATAGCAATTATATGCCTACGGTAAAAATTATTGTGCATGGTTTGACTTTGAACGAAAATCATCATTTTGCAAAAGGTTCGTGTTAAATAGAATTAGAAGAATAGTAGAAAAAAAAAGGTGAAGAACTGGAGGTACAGTTATGGAGATAC